>JAHHIL010000010.1 GCA_019358975.1 Trichocoleus desertorum ATA4-8-CV12 | reverse complement strand
TCAAATTGCTGGCTGAGGAATTAGAATCCTATCTCCCCTTCTGGCAACGGTCTGAAACTTTACCCAAATGGGATATCACCATTCTTCCTGCTTGACAGGGGTGTTATTTATTTGCAACCCCCTAAGCGATCGCAGATCGCTTGCTTCGATTGTCGTCCAGAGCTGTAATACGAAGCTAGAGGGAGGCGATCGCCCGTAGTAAACACTAAGCTGACTCGATAGGTGCTGCTATCACTGCCATGTGATTCCTCAATTCGCACATCTTCAATATCGCGAATTCGCCGCTCAATCACTTTGGTGCCAAGCACGCTATGACGTTTGAGGGTTAGGCTACCTGAGTTTTTGTTAAATTCACAGACGATAATTTCGCCCACCACAACGGCAACAGCAAGACCCACGACGACAAAAACACCGCCAACCATTAACATGAACCAGCGATCGTCTTGTTGCAGGGTTAAGGAGGATGCTTGAGAATTACCCAGGAATGTACTAATTTGAGTGGCAATTTCTTGTTTGCCATTCTCTCCAGAGCTGTAGTAGTCGGTGAAGGGAACTTCGCCTTGGTTGGTGACTAGCACGACTCGAAAGGTATCGCCATCGCTACTGCTCATCCGCTCTACTTTTGCCCCCTCTAAGGCTTCTAGTTTTCTCTCTTGAGGGGCGATGCTGAATACTCCCGCAGCTTTAAGCTGACAATTATTCTCCGTTGGTGCAATGCGATCGCAGTTGAGCGTGACGACCTTACCAAAACCTGTGATCACGGCTAGACCAATGCCTGCGAATATCAGGCCAAATAGCCACAGCCAGATTGGCAGGCTCAACAGATTTAATTGCGTCGGGGTTTCTTTGACGATTTTCATGAGGACTTGGGAGCCTGGATTGTATCAGCTTGTCCAGGTTGCTTCCAAGGGATTCAACGTCAGGCATTCAGTTTCCCGAACTGCTGGACAAGCTGAATCGCAATCCGTTGGGCCGCTCCGGGGGCACCCATACGACGCTGGCCGTTATCCGCAATAATTTGCAAGCGATCGGGGTTGCTGAGCAAAGCTTCGATCGCTTTGGGCACTTGAGCAGGCTGCTTGACTAAAGTCACCGAGGCACCCAGCAAGCGAGTTTGAGCTTCCGCAAAGGCAGGGGTAAACTGCGGCCCTTGACCAGGCAGGGTAATCGCAGGTTTTCCTAAGCCCACAAATTGTTCGGTGGCTGTGCCTGCCATTGCGATCGCTAAATCCGACAAGTGCAGACAATCGTTAAAGGCTTGCTGGGTGAGTACCAGGGTAGCTTTGCGTTGAGTGAAACAGAGGGCAGTGGGGTCAGAGCTAAAAGCATGATTGGAGGTGCTAAGTCGCCAAGCTTGGGTTTCTAGGGGTTCGCGGAGCTGGTCTAAATCTAAGCCAGGGGCGATCGCGCCTAAAAATAGGATGGGGCGATTGGGGAAGGTTTCCAGAATTCTGGCGATCGCTTGAATCATTTGGTGCCAATTGGCATAGGCTTCGGGGGGGCGAGAACCAGGCAATAAGGCAATGGTAAGGGGTGGGTTCTCTTGGCTTTTGGTAGCGATCGCAGTGGCACTAGGCTCCAAGCTGTCCATCATCGGGTTGCCGAGGTCAAAAGCAGGAATCGACCATTGCTTCAGCCCAGCCGTGGTTAAGCTATCTCTAGGAAAAACGGCTTGGCACTTGGGGCGGCTCATCAGCCAACGTTCCCAAGGTAAGTAAACTGAGCCTGACCAATCTTCCATTTTCTCAAACCAGGAGTGACGGGGTAGCGGGCCCACTTCATCGCGTAGGTAATATTCTGACTTGGCGGTGCCGACGAAAGCGTAGGGAGCGCCACTCAGCCAAGCGAATAACAGCGGCACAATATCGCCCACCGCTAGAATGACTCCCCCTGCTTTCGCCCAAGCTTTGACGGTTTTGATTTGAGCGAGCGTCAGTTGTAGCAAGCCACCTTTAATGTCCCGCGCCAGTTGCCGACCATCCATATAGACAAAGCCACCAGAAGGCATGGTTTTGATAGGGCCGACGATCGCAATATTGTGGTTGATGTAAGCTTGACCTTTGCCAACGAGGGGCAGAGCGGCAATTTCTGAAGCTTGCGGCTGTTGCTGCAATTCTTGCAAAATCCGCACCGCGATCGCATCCTCTCCATGACCGTTACTCAGGCAAAGTATCTTCATCTGGTTCCATTAGCAGGCGTAGCAGATTTTAGCAGGTAGGCGATTCTCTAGAAGAGACAGACTCACAACTTTTCTAAACTAGCGTAGACAAAGCGTAGACAAGAAGAACTACACCAATTAGCTGTCAGACGACCACCCAGATTTTGATAAGCTAAGGAGTCTCTGGAGCCGCACTCAACAACTATGGCAAGTCTACGCTCTCGCATCCTCCTTTGCATTCGTCATGGGTGCAAGGTAGCGAGGCAATGGATAGCCCAGATTGAATCAATGTCAGTAGATATCCTTTCCACACCGACTCAATTTTCCTCGCTGGAACAAGCGCTGAAGCATTTTTTCGGCTACGAAGCTTTTCGTCCTGGACAGCGCGAAATTGTCGAGACTGCCTTAGAAAACCGAGATGCATTGATCGTGATGCCCACAGGCGGCGGCAAATCTCTCTGTTTTCAGTTACCAGCCCTGCTGAAGCCAGGTTTAACGGTAGTGGTATCACCGCTGATTGCCCTGATGCAAGACCAGGTACAAGCCCTACAGGACAATGGCATTGGGGCCACATTCCTCAACAGTAGCTTGCATCCAATGGAGGCGCGATCGCGGGAAGCGGCAATTTTAGCAGGGGAGATCAAGCTGCTCTATCTCGCTCCAGAGCGCTTATTAAATGAGCGATGTTTACCTTTTTTAGACTACGTGCGATCGCGCATGGGCTTGGCTGGGTTTGCCATTGACGAAGCTCACTGCGTCTCCGATTGGGGCCACGACTTTCGGCCTGAATACCGGCAGTTACAGCAATTGCGCCAACGTTACCCCGATGTGCCCATCATGGCTTTAACGGCCACAGCCACAGAGCGGGTCAGGCAAGACATTATCGAACAGTTGTGGCTGCAAGACCCTTACATTCACACCGCTAGCTTCAATCGGCCCAATCTTTATTACGAAGTGCGGCCCAAACCCAGCCCAAAGCAAGCTTATAAGGAGTTGCTGCACCAAGTTCAACAAACCGCTGGTTCAGGAATTATCTACTGTCTCAGCCGTCGCAAAGTTGAAGAGTTAGCCAGCAAGTTGCAGCAAGATGGTGTGGAAGCGCTGCCCTATCATGCGGGGTTGAGCGACGAAGCCCGCAGTACCAATCAAACTCGGTTCATTCGAGATGATGTGCGGGTGATGGTCGCCACAGTCGCCTTTGGCATGGGCATTAACAAGCCAGATGTGCGGTTTGTGATTCACTACGACTTACCGCGTAGCATCGAAAGCTACTACCAAGAGTCGGGGCGAGCGGGACGAGACAGTGAACCTGCTCACTGTACGTTGTTTTTTGGCTTGGGCGACATCAAAACTGTGGAGTATCTGATCGAGCAAAAAACCGATCCGCAAGATCAGCTAATTGCGCGGCAACAGTTGCGGCAGGTAGTTGGTTATGCCGAGGGGACTGTCTGTCGCCGTACGATCCAACTCAGTTATTTTGGCGAAGGCTTTCCGGGGGACTGTGGCAACTGTGATCATTGCCTATACCCACAACCGATTGAAGATTGGACCATTGAAGCCCAAAAGTTTCTTTCTTGCATTGCCCGCTGCCAAGAGCGTTTTGGTATGAACCACATTATTGATGTGTTACGGGGTTCGAAGAATCAAAAGGTTTTACAAAATAATCATGACAAACTCTCCACCTACGGCATTGGCAAAGACAAAACCGCTGACGCATGGCGAATTTTAGGACGGGCTTTGCTACACCAAGGTTTGGTTGAAGAAACCAGTGATGGCTACTCAGTACTCAAACTCAATGCTCAGAGTTGGGAGATCTTGAAGAAGCAGCGATCGCTTCTCATTGCCGTACCCCCTGCAACTAATCACCTAGAAGAAAGCGAGTCGGAAGGCTTAAGGGCTGATGTAGAAGTTTTGTTTCAACGGTTGCGATCGCTGCGAAAACGCTTGGCTGATCAACAAGCCGTCCCTCCCTATGTGGTCTTCAGCGATTCCAGCTTAAAATTGATGGCCCAACAGCAACCCCAAACTTTAACCGAGTTCGCCCGAATTTCTGGCGTGGGGAGCCGCAAGCTAGAGCAGTACGGCGAAAAATTCACCGCTGAAATTCGCGCCTATCGGCAGGATCAGGTCTAAGTTTAGGGATGATCTCTCCTGGTGCTGATTAATCAACAAATTTTCTGGGGCTAGTCTAAGTGACGACGTTTAGCTTCCTATCTACCCATGAGAGCCAATCCTACTCAAACTCCCCTCGCTAACCAAAACCAAAGGGGCGATCGCAAATCTGTAGTTGCCGCTGGGATTTTGTTTGGCTTGGGGTTTAGTGGTTTTTTTGATGGCGTGGTGCTGCATCAAATTTTGCAGTGGCATCACATGCTTACCAGTGCAGGCTATGCCGATACGACGGTAGCAGGGCTGAAACTCAATACCCTAGCAGATGGACTCTTTCATGTCGTGGCTTATGCGTTTACCTTTAGCGGGCTGGTGGTGTTGTGGCGGGGTTTGGAGCGGGGTAATTTAGCTTGGTCTTCCAAAAGGTTTGGGGGTGCTTTGCTGCTGGGGGCAGGGATCTTTGATGTGGTAGAGGGCATCATCGATCACCAAATTCTAGGCATCCACCACGTCAAGTCAGGCCCGAATGAATTCGCCTGGGATATGGGATTTTTAGCGCTGGGGGCAGGCTTAGCGATCGCGGGTTGGCTGTTGCTACGGGCTGCTCAACAACCAACCTCAAAATGAAGCAACCCTGGCTTTACTGCTGGGTGGCAGAGCGGCCTTGCTTGGACAGCTTCACCAAGACGAAATAGCTCAAACAAGCTACATAAGCGAGTAAACCCACCACTCCAAGGAAGCCGAGAAAGCGGACGCTGGTGTTGGCATGAAAATACTGCTTGAACAATAGGGGTGGATCAAACCAAACCCGACAAAATCTTGTGTTCAGAGCTGCTTGAGAAATAGCGCATTGCAGGAAAGGCAAACTAAGCAAGGCTCCTAAAGCGCTGTAGACCGTCATGGCCCAACGCCAAGCATTAAATGTTAGCTTCAAGGGACTACGGGATTGATCGTCAATTTCTTCGTTGAGGTCAACCCAGAACCACAGCGCAATGGGAATGAGAACCCGTGCCATCAGGGCTGAGACAAAACTGAGGGGCACTGCTGCCATCATCAAGTAGACCGTGATGGCTAGCAAGCTCGAAACCCGCCAATAAATAGCTAACAGATGCTGAATGGTTTCATTTTTTTGCACAAAAGCCCAAGTCAGCAGAATTAAAGGAAAAAGGACAGCAAATAGGAGGGCCAGTCGGTAATCTGTCCAAACTAGCGGTTCAAACCAGAGTTGATCTTGCATAACTCATCTACGGCGGAATTCATACAGCAAACAATGACCTCCGTAAAGGCCAAGATTTGCCCCTCTTATCTTAAGACCCTCTGGCGGTCTCTAACAGGCGCATGAACCGAATGCAACAAACTAGAGAGTCAAGTCAGAAAAAGTTGTGGCCTTAGACACCAACACCTCAGGGGCGATCGCAGCTCTGGAATTGGGGCTGTTGTAGTTGGGAGTCTGAGACGAATCAAAAACTTGCACTACCTTCAACAACAGGGCAACACCAAGCCCAACGATGAGTACCCAAGAAATATCGTTGCCACGTTCTGCTTCAGAAAGATCGCGACTAAAGTTGCAAGATAGGCATTGAAACAGGTCATTGCCGCGTTGGACGAGTCCTTTCTTGCCGCAATTGGGACATTCTGTAATTTGTGCCATAAGTGCCTCCCTGAAACCAGGGTGGTTCTCCTAAAACAGGTTAGAAAATGGTTAGGTCTGTAAAATCAGCCGTCTGTAAAGTCAGGGTTTGTTAAAAATGCACCTATCTCCATTGCAACAAAATTACAGGCAACACCCCTGAGCCTTGCGAGAGAATTGCAGTCGTTCCAGCGGCGTATCCCAAAATTTAATTGCAGAGGTTGTTACTTCCGCCGACTTGGAGAGCGAGAGATCACCCAAAGGAGACTGGCACTAAGGAGAGTAAAGGCGATCGCGGCTCCTTGCCACTGCGCTGGATTCGGTGGTTCTGCCTGGGCAAACGGGAGGTTGAAGAAGGCGATCGCGGCTCCTACGACACCCAGCAAAGCTGCTCCCGCAATCAATCCTGACGCATACAAAACCCCTGCTTCCCGCCGTCGCTCTAGGCTGCGAGGGGGAGACCAGGCTTCTACCGCGAGCCGAATTAAACCACCGATCATAATTGGGATCGAGAGGTGAATCGGCAGATACAGCCCCACGGCAAAGGCGAGCGTGGGCAACCGCATCATTTCCACACAAGCCGCTAAAGCCGCCCCCACCAAGACCAAGCCCCACGGTAAGTTGCCACCCAAAACGCCATCAATCACCAGCCGAATTAAGTTGGCTTGGGGCGCTTTAAAGGCTCCAGAAACAATGTCGGCGCGGAACAGCTCCAGCACAGCACTCATCACCAACCCAGTCGTAACCACTCCCACAATTTCCCCAATTTGTTGATTGCGGGGAGTGGCTCCGATCAAAAAACCCGTTTTCAAGTCTTGAGAGGTATCTCCGGCGTTGGCGGCGGCAATACAAACTAAAGCGCCAATGGTGAGCACCGCGACTTTCGCTTCTTGGAGACTATAGGCAGAGCCAAACAACAGCGCACAAATTAGCACCGTGACAATCGTCATCCCGGAAATGGGGTTCGAAGAATTGCCGATGATGCCCACAATGCGCGAGGAGACCGTGACAAAAAAGAAGGAAAACACCACCACTGCCAAACCTGCCAGCAACCCGACTGGCCCCGCTCCTCCGGTTCGTAGCGGTAAAAATGCCACCAGCAAACCAATCACAATCAAACTGACTGCAACCAACGCTAGAGACAAATCGCGATCCGTCCGTTCCGCCTGGTGACTGCCGCGTTGCTTGAGGGCGATCGCGGTGAGTCGCACTGATTCCCACAGGGTTGGAGCTGACTTGAGCAAGCTAAACAAGCCACCGAAAGCCACAGCCCCCGCTCCGATATAGCGGATGTAACGACTCCAAATGCTGAAGCTGTCCATATCGGCAATCCGAGTGACGGTTTCCGGGGCAATGGGCGTTGGCACCCCACTGCCAAATAAATAGATCAAGGGCATGATCACTAGCCACCCGATCGCCCCTCCCGCCAAGATTACCGCTGCGATCGCTGGGCCAACGATGTAACCCACTCCCAGCAATTCCGGTGTGACACTGGCCCCAATCGAAGTCCGAAATCCCGCTTGCGCGATCGCTACATCCGGTTCCGCAGGCCAAAGGCGACCAAAGCGCTCTAAAGCCGAGTACAAAGCCCCCACACCCAAACCACTAAACAAAAGCTTGGCTTGTGGCCCTCCTGCCTGGGATGCCACCAAAATTTCAGCACAAGCAGTCCCTTCCGGATAGGTCAGTCGTCCATGCTCCTGCACAATCAAGAATCGCCGCAGCGGAATCATAAACAGCACGCCCAGCAACCCACCGAGCAGCGACAGCGGAAAAATCGGCCAGAAACCTGGTGTTTCGCCCCACAGGTACAGCACTGGCAAGGTGAAAATCACCCCAGCCGCCAAAGACTCTCCCGTCGAGCCAATGGTTTGGACAATATTGGTTTCGAGCAAGCTACCTTGCCGTAACGCCCGGAACACAGCCACCCCAATTACCGCCGCCGGAATCGAAGCCGAAACCGTCAACCCTACCTTCAACCCCAGATAAGCATTCGCCGCTCCAAATAAAATTCCTACCGCCACTCCAACCAGTAAAGATTTGGGCGTCAACTCAGGCATCTCAGACTCATCGGGGACTACGGGTTCGTAACGTTCCCCTGGAGGTAACGCTTGGTAAGCCTCCCGTGGCAACACCATCTTCGGCTGCGACTTGCTTGGCATAGAAACTGATCTTTGTGTTTAGTGAATCGTCAAATCCCCTTTTGCGGAATAGGTTATTCAAAATTCTTGATGAATTGCAGTGTCAGCAGTGACGAACTGAGCTGAGTTAGCAGAAAAGCGATCGCCACAGGCTCTCTAATTCAGGCTAACTGCATCAATTCAGACCGCTAAACGCTAAACTTTGGAGCGTTAGATCAGTGCTACATCCTCGACATTGTCTATGACCGTTTTGCTTGCTGCCGTCACACCGCAGGTTGCCCAAAACCTGATTGAATTGGCTTTTGACATCGTACCGAGAGTCTTTGGGGCCATTGGTATCTTGGTCCTAACTCGCTTAGCGATCGGGGTCGTGGGGCGCGTTATGCGGCGAACCCTCAACCGCACCGAACCCACCATCCGCAAATTCCTGGTACAAGCCTCCGAAATCGTCACCCTAGTCGTAGGCATTAGCGCCGCCCTGACCGCCCTGGCCATTCCTACCGCCACCTTAGTCACTGTAGTGGGTGCCGCCGGACTCGCGATCGGCTTAGCGCTGCAAAACACCCTGTCTCACTTCGCAGCGGGCATTATGCTCATCACCTTTCGACCCTTTGAAGTGGGCGACTATGTGGAAGGCGCAGGCGTATTTGGCATCGTCGATAGCATCGGCCTGTTCTACACCACCCTAGTCACTCGCGATAACGTCAAAATCACCGTCCCCAACAGCAACCTATTCAGCGGCACCCTAAAAAACATGACCACCTTGGGCACCCGCCGCGTCGATTTAGAAATTGACATCGGCGATCGCCCCATCGACTCCACCATCACCCTGTTGCTCGCCCTAGTCCTCCCCCACCCCCTAGTCCTCAACGATCCCAAACCCACCTGCCACGTCCACACCGTCTCCCCCACCACCACAGTCCTCTATCTACGACCCTGGTGCGCCGCTGAAGCTTACGAACAAGTGCGATCGGAAATTCAACAAATGGTCAAAGAAACCCTACAACAACTCGATGCCACCCCAGATCCCGCCATAGAGCCAGAATCCGAGATCACCGACTACTAAAACAGCCCCCTAAACCTGACAACCAAACCAGCCAACCCAAACACTCCCGAAGACCTCCCGACAATAGGCCCCTACTATGTACTCTGACAGCAAGGCGGCGTCTAGAAATAAAGAATCCCGAACCTAGCCCCCCTAGCCCCCCAGACTTGGGGGGAACCTGCTTAAAACCTTCAGTAGCAAGGAATTCAGCCCTAACGGACATACCAGAAAAAGGGTAGGGCAAGGAGTTAAACCCCATTGCAATTTTCTCCTTGTTTAAATGAAGCCACCCTGCCACAATGCACTCTGGAGGGGGTTTGGGGGAGAATTCCCCAAGGCTGTTTCTCCCAGAGCTAAACCGTGAACCCCTTCTCTCTAACCCCCACAACCCCCACATCCACCTCCACTACATCCACCCCCGCAACTTCCACTGCTACAACCACTACTACCGCAGCCACCCCCACCATCGAAACTGCTACTACTCGAACTAGTTGAATGACTTAGAACAAAGCGTAAAT
Organism: Trichocoleus desertorum ATA4-8-CV12; assembly: GCA_019358975.1. Lineage (NCBI taxonomy): Bacteria > Bacillati > Cyanobacteriota > Cyanophyceae > Leptolyngbyales > Trichocoleusaceae > Trichocoleus > Trichocoleus desertorum. The sequence continues at coordinate 113,875 of JAHHIL010000010.1, read as the reverse complement.
CTGCAAAGGATTGGCTTGACAAAGATGCAGTCCCAAAAAGAGCAAATGCTAATCCTACTGGGCTGTGCTTCGCTTGACTGTTTAAAGCTGCTTGTTTCAAGCTGGCATTCTGCTGCAATAAAGTTTGCACAACTTGCTGTCCAAAACGACTTAAGCCAACTGGAGTTAAGCAGCGAATCGCTGCAAAGGCCGTAAAAAGGCAGAGAATCATCAGGAATCCTACTGGTTTGTGACGTTCAAGACCAACGCTAATCTTGCTAATCCCTAGCACCAACAAAGCAATAATGGACAAAGCTGGAACCCATTGCGCCAGAAACGCTCGCCAATAAGGTAATAACAATCCTCTTTCTCGCAGGCGATCGCCAACCTCCTCAGCAATATTGGTTACGGCTCCTCTAATGTGGTACACACTCCCGTTGGCTCTGGCTGCTGTTTCAACTGCCTGTTCTAGAGGATGCCTCTCTTTAGGCAAAGCTTCGGTAACGGATAGTGCTTGAATTTTGGACTTAGGTTGTAAGTATCGATGTTGCACTAACTGAACAATTGCTGTCTCCACTGCTCGTTCTCGCCCTGCCGCTAAAAACGCAATTTCGTACAAGTCGAGATCAGAGGAGGCAACTGCACCTTGGCTTGGGAAGCGCAGCAGCCAACGCAGTAAACTGGCAAACCCTACCACTGGGATCGCCAACATCATATAAAACCCTAAAAATTCTGGCCCTCTGAAATTAAGTGGATTTTCCAGCTCCAACCTCATCAGTGGCGTGCAGCCCACAATCGCCAGAGCAAGTATCAGTGCCAGAAGTGGGATCGCGGGCTTGGGCAGTTTTAACTTCGACAAAACCCAATAATGCTGGGGATCAACCTGAATTAACTCTGCCTCTTGGGCAAAGCGCAAATGGGCTGGAGGCCAAATATCCGTAGGGGGCGCTTCACCAAACCAAGCTGTATAACTTGCAAGGGTTTGGTTGTACCAGTCGTCAAACTTTTCTTGCTCGGCGTTGCCACCCCTCGTCGGTTCGTGGTGTAGTGGGGTGCCTAAAACCTTGGAACAAAACTCTTCCCAGTAAGAGCGAGTATAGGTCAAGTGGAGATGCCAAGCTTGGTCTACCTGTTCGGAAGGGCTGACCGGATGCCCTGCTACCACTGCCAAAAACACAAACTTTTTGTATTCCTGAATAACTCGCTGAGTGTACTCAACGCTCCACTTATTCTCACAGGCTAAGCGTTTGCTAAAAGAAAGTGAGTCATGGGGGTTATCAAGTGAAAAAGCTTGAATCCGCTGATACAGCTCTGCTTGTTGCAAGTTCATTTCTGTTAGCTAAAGCTTGATAATCTAGGTTGATGCAAACCAGACCCAGCCTAGCAGTCTGTTAAGTTAAGTGTCCTCAGTAGCAATTTTGGCAAGCGAAGCACGGGGAAGAAAAGTAAAAACCTGACAACTGCACCAAAGCACAGCCATCAGGCTTCATCGAGTTATCACCTCAAGAACTAGTTAAGACCTAGTGGGTTAAGCCCCCACTTGCTGCAACTCCTTTTTTAACTCCTTCTCCGCAGGTTGGCTCATCAGCTTCTGATACAACTCACTCAACTGCGAAGCGACACCTTCCCAGCTGAAGTAAGTTTCTACCCGATGTCTCGCCGCCACTCCTAGCTGATTGCGCCAAGTCGCATCACTCAAAATGCGATCGATCGCCTCAGCAAAAGCCGCATCATCTTGGGGAGGTGCCAGCAGACCCGTCTCTTCTGGGACTACCGTAAATTGCAAACCACCCACATCACTGGCGATTACAGGGGTACCACTCGCCATCGCTTCAATTGCTACTAGACCAAACGGTTCGTAATGGCTAGGCACCACACAAACATCCGCAGCAGCGTAGTAGGTGGGTAACGTCTCGTCACCCAAACGGCCAGGGAAAGTGGTAATTTCGCTCAGACCTAACTCATTGACAATACCCTCAATGCGATCGCGTTCCCTGCCATCACTTTGGCCCGGACGGCTACCGCCACCAATCACCAACTTCAGGTCAGCTTGACCACGCAACTGTGAACGACCCACCGCCCGCACCACGGTTTCAATGCCTTTGCGGGGATCAAAGCGCCCCACATAAAACACCACCTTAGAGTCGGGATCAATCCCCAGCTTTTGCCGTGCTTCTAACTGCGAGATGGAGCCAAATCGGTGAATATCCGTACCGCAAGGGATAATGTCAATATTGCCGCGAGTTGAAACATGCGATCGCATATGCTCCCTCTCTTGGGGGCTAGTTGCCACAATGCGCTCAGCCGTTTCCAAGCAAGCCTTTTCCGTTGCCAGACGAGTGCTCGCAATTAAAGGAATCGTGGAGATTGACTTGTACTTCACCGCTCCCAAAGAGTGGTAGGTATGCACTTGCTGAATCTTCTTGCGTTTCTTTAGCTCCATTCCTACCCAGGAAGAAAGCCAGTAATTGGTGTGAACCACAGGATATTCAATGCCAGACTCTTGCTGAAAATCGAGAAACTTTTGCACAAACTCTGGGAGGAACTCGAAGATCTCATCGCGAGGTACAAAATCCTCAGGGCCTGCAACTAAACGAATGGTGCGGCAGTTAGGAGCATGCTCCACAATCTTGGGTTGATTGGGGCTACTTTGGCGGGTAAACATATCAACCTGCCACCCTTGACGGGCTAGCGCTTCACCTACCTGCCGTACGTAAACGTTTTGTCCCCCAGCCTCTTCTTTACCAATCTCAATTGCAGGGTCGCCGTGGACAGAAATCAGGGCGACATGCTGATTTTTCAGAGGAAACATGGCTTTAAGCTTGTACCTAAAGTTAATAAAAAACTGAGCGAAATGGCTATCAAAATTGCTTTTGCTCTTAATGATTCAAATCCTAGGATTTGCGACTGCTGAAGGCATCAGTCAGAGGATATACTTTGCCAAAACCAGGCTTTTGACAGCAAATGGAATCAGAAGACTAATCGAGTGTATTTTTAAATGACCAGCTCCGGAGAACCACGTTTTGTCTTGTGCATGGAACGTCTCCCGTCGCTAAACTTCAATGAACTTGTTGCTTGAAAACCTGATATAGCCTATAAAAACTACAAATTGATCACGTAGCTATTTCAGATCCCAGAATCACTGAATTGAGTGATTCAGCATTGTTGCACCAGAAGGTTTGTTGAGCTTGCTCGATAGTATACTACGTTAATTCATTATTTTCAAAAAAACAGTGAAATCCCTGATTGGGATAGCAGTTCATTCATTTCGAATCAAGATTTAATTGCTGTTATCTAAAAAAGCGATCGCCATCACAATTACATATAAACCCAGGCAAAACATTGGCAAATTACACTTAGTAATTCCATTTAATAATCACGCCTAGTTAAGACCAGCAGGGATCACACTAGAATAACGCCCTCAGTAGGAAAACAGAGTAACAAGTTATGCCTAAGAGGCAGTTCCTGGCACCCTGTACGCCACCTGTATTAGCCGAGGGATGATTTCGGTAGATGCTTCAGCAAAGGCTAGATGAATAAAGAAAATATTAATTTTTGAACAGCAAAATTTACTTGTCATCAACTGAGGAACCGCACCGGAAGATGCAATGAACAAGCACTCTACCTCTGAAATTTAACGAATTAGTATCAAATCTACGAAGGAGTTGCGAGATATAGCAATCCTTTTTGATCGAACGGGGTGCAGGGGTTCCACCTCTGCATAGGGGCGTTGCCTTGTTCACAAATTGTTGTGATCTATACAACTCGCGATCGCTTGCGCTTAGCAGCATAACCACCCAAGCCAATCCAAACTGTATCCAGCCGAACCATAAGCTGCACCTATTCGATCTGGTACAGGTTGCTGGCAGGTTTGAAACTCTCAGCTTTGTCAGCAAACCCAGGAAGACAACCAAAACCAACTTTTCATACGCTCTCTGAAAAAAATAGCTAAATAACTGCAACTGTGGGGTAGAATGATTAAGCTTCATGGCCGCGACTTACCGCAGAGCCAGCACACTGTCTGCCAAAAGTTACAGATTGCTGTGTTCGTTTTGAGAAAAGTCTGCTATGATAGTTTACCGTCACCCTGGAGAGGTGGCTGAGTGGTCGAAAGCGGCAGATTGCTAATCTGTTGTACGAATCGTAAGACCGTACCGAGGGTTCGAATCCCTCCCTCTCCGTTCCAAAAGAACATTTACGACTGAGGCTCAGAAATATCTGGGCCTTTTTTGTTTTTAGCAGTCTGCTCATCACAAACTTGAGTTTCCCCAGCAATTCAGTCATGATTCATTTGCACCATAGAAGAGTACTGGGTTCAAATGAAAAATTTTGCTTCAGCAAGTGGTCTGAGGCCGCGCCTAGCAATCACTTTAGCCATCACAACTTTAATTACAGGTTTATTAGCGACTGCCTGCCAAGATGCGACTAACACCAATCAAGGCAGCCAAGGCCAAAATAACTCGACTGCCTCTACAACGAATGCCAAGGGATTAAAAATTGGTTCTCTGCTGCCAGCTACAGGGGACTTAGCGCCCATCGGTCAAGCCATGTTAGCTTCTGTGCCCTTGGCCGTGGAAAAAGCTAACCAATGTGGAGGAGTGAATGGTGAACCTGTAACGCTGGTAGCCGAGGATGACCAAACTGATCCCACCGCAGGTGCCGAAGGGATGACGAAGCTGGCTGAAGCGGATAGAGTCGCTGGCGTGGTCGGCTCATTTGCCAGTAGCGTTTCTAGCGCCGCTGTGGATGTGGCTGCTCGCAACCAGGTAATGCTGATTTCACCCGGAAGCACCAGCCCTGTCTTTACAGAACGGGCGAAAAAAGGTGACTTTCAAGGATACTGGGCTCGAACCGCACCCCCCGATACCTATCAAGCCAGAGCTTTGGCTAAGTTGGCGAGCGATCGCGGCTTCAAACGAGTTTCGACCATCGTGATCAACAACGACTACGGAGTTGGCTTCGAAAAAGAATTTGTGGAAGCCTTTAAGAAACAAGGCGGTACAGTGGTCAATGAAGCCAGACCCACTCGCTACGATCCTAAAGCCACCACCTTTGAAACTGAAGCCGCCGCTGCCTTTGGGGGCAAACCGGACGCAGTTGTGGCAGTTCTCTACGCCGAGACAGGTAGCCTATTATTGAAGTCTGCTTATGAGCAAGGCTTGACGGAAGGGGTGCAGGTTATGCTGACCGATGGCGTCAAGAGTGATGAATTTCCCAAACAGGTCGGCAAAACGAGTGACGGTAAATTCATCATTACCAACGCGATCGGAACCGTGCCTGGAGCCGATGGCAAGTCTTTAGATGCCTTAGCCCAACTCTGGCAGGAAAAGAAAGGTCAAGCCGTGAGTGCTTACGTCCCGCATTCTTGGGATGCCACAGCTCTGTTAATGCTAGCGGCAGAAGCAGCTAAAGCTAACACGGGAGCAGGCATTCAAAGCAAGTTGCGGGATGTAGCCAATGCGCCCGGAACCGAAATCTCGGATGTCTGTGAAGGATTAAAACTCTTGCGGGCAGGCCAAGACATTAACTACCAAGGTGCTAGCGGCAACGTTGACATTGACGAAAATGGAGATGTTGTCGGTAGCTACGATGTTTGGAGCGTCAAAGACGATGGCACGTTAGCCAATGTTGGTAAAGTGCAACCTGAGTAAAGAGTAGGCGCGAGAGCTAGACCCGTTTAAAGACTGGCGATCGCCCTCATTGGTAATTAATTGTTAATCGGCCTTAAACTAAACCCCCTGAAGCTGTTACGAGCTAGCAGGGGGTTTTAAATTTCCTAAGGGATGACTAGAACTTACCGAGAAGTGAAGTTATAGCCAACTCCTAACAGAAGGCCAATGTCTGTATCGTCCAATACAGCGGCATTCACAGCAGCAGTGGCAGTGAATTGTGGAGTCAGAGGCACGTCTACACCACCAGTCAGCAGCAGCCTAACTACATCACTATCTCCAGTTGTGATGGCAACCCCTGCGCCCACATAGGGAGCGACAGAAATGCCTACATCATCAGTCGTGTAGCTAGGGAAGTCTAAAGTAACTGGGATCAAGATATCAGCATCATCGCCAATCATCACTGAAGGTCTGACCGAGATGGTAGGAGTTAATCCAATCTTGCTGAGGACTGTGAAGTTCGTATCACCCAGCGCTGTATCCCCAGTAATGCCCACATTCAGACCCGCACCAATATAGCTAGAGCCAGAACGGGTAGCACGACCAGGCTCAATCGATTGAGCGACTTTAGGCGCTTCCGTTTCAGTGGTAGGAGCGATCGCTTCGACTGGGCTAGAAGGAGTAGCAGTTTGTTCAGTTAACACTTGAGCAGATGTAGCAGTGGTTCCTGGGACTGGTGCTAATTTTGCTGTTTCCGCAGGCATATCTGTAGATACGTCAGATACGTCTGCGACTGTTGCAGGTGCCATTTCCGTGGGAGCAGTTTCTGCCTGAATCGTACCCAAAGGGCTAGTAGATTCAGTGTGGTTGGCAAATAACACTGGAGATGTGGTGCTGAAGGAGTAAGTATCTGCCGAGTTGGAATCTGAGGTTGCAGTCACATCCACAGTTTCTGCTTGGGCCGACAAGGTACCACAAACCATTAATAGAGCGCTGAGGCTGAGTAAGGAAGAAACACGTCCGAAAAAAGTAATATTCACAGGCACTCCTCAATGTGTGTTGAACTAAAACTAGGTCAATCTATAGTTTTAGCTAGCTCACGTTTATCTTTTGCTATAGGTAAATGTATCGGCAAATTGGTCACCGTTCCCCCAATTTAGGGAATTTTGAACAATTTCGACACATTCTTAAGACATAGATTCCATTTGAACCTGTTTGGCAGGATTATCAGCTTGTAGCGACTTTTACCGAAGCTTTAATGGCTCCTCCGTAGTTATAGTGCTACGCATCAAGTTTGGGGCAAAGGGGGTGTGGGGGCTTCGCCCCCAGCCAGGGGTTTCACCCCTGCACCCCGTCTTAACCTTTATCAGTACTGCTATAGCTTTAATCTTTAACACCGCTAAGGTCATCCATCACAGCCACGATTTGCTGCGACACAAATGGCAAGATCGCTTCGTTTTGGCTATGGGCTTTGCCCTCTGTAAACACAACTAATAAGTAAGGCTGTTTCCCATCTGACTCGATATAGGCGGCATCGTGACGCACTTGGCTGGTAAGCCCTGCCTTAGACCAAACCTGGGCTGACTGAGCAACACCTGCGCCTAAAAAACCAGTCACTTGATTTTCGGGATCTGCTGCCAAATCGTTCGGGTTGAGACTGCGCTTCATCAATGCCATCATGGCTTGCGATCGCTCGGACGAAACAGCCACCCCTCCCACAATGCCATGAACCAAACGCGCCGTTGCTTCTGTCGTCAGCATATTGCGGTTTTCTATCAGTTCTCCGAGGAAGGCCCGCTCGCGACCGTAAGCACCATCGCACCAAGTTTTCTGGTTGAGATTAACGGTTTCCAGTTCTGGCCAGCCCAAGGATTGAAAATAGCGGTTCACCAGATTGCGCTGCTGCTTCCAAGTTTCAAAGGGGCCAGGGGGTAGTTCTGGGCCGCTGGTAGTGCCAGTCAAAACATCGACCACTAAACTGGTGGCATCGTTACTGGAATCTACAATCATGTCGCGGGCCGCTCGCTCCAATTCCGCTGACGACTGAATCATGCCTTTCTCTAGCCATTCGTGCATCGCGACTAGGTAAAACAACTTCACGATACTTGCCGGATAGATCCGCTCTAGACCTCTATAGCTAAAGCCTCTAACTTCGTGGTTCCAGAAGGCTTCTGGGCTTAAGGCTCCTCCGGTATTCACGGAAACTGGGGCATCGTAGACAATCCAGGTTAGGGCAATTTGATTACGAGCTAAGCCAGAAAATTCGGCCCAGGTAGCTTCTAGGACGCGATCGCCTAAAGTTTGCAGTTGTTCGTCTTTGCGGAAAAATGTCATTTTGACTTGATGGATGAACTCAGTAAACAGATGACTAGATTGCAGCAGAATAGCTTGCGATCACACAATTAATTTTGAATAGTGCCAATGATATGAGTACTTTTCCACCGTACCTGGTTTCAGAACCCGAATGCATAATAGCTAAGGGCCTATCCCCCTATCCCCACTCAATTTGTTGATCAATGGTTTCTTTGAGCGATTTACAAGCGACTTTCAATACTGATCCTGCTCAAAAGCTAGAGTATCAGTGCCAAGCCAACTTAAACCTTTATGACGGGCCAGAAAGCGATCGCTTAGCCACTCAAGCTGCGGTTGGCAGACATCTACAAATTATCTCCTTGCCAGCTACAACCCCTAGGACTGCTGATAGCGCCGCTATTCAAGTGCGTTTGTGTGAAGATGACTATCCAGGGTGGTTACGGACAACAGATATTCGCGAACTTGTTGTGGCCCCTATGCCCTACCAAGCGATCGCACTCAATGCTACAGAAATTCAAGCTCGACTGCCAGAAGCGATCGCTTTCGTCTACAAAGCGATGGAGCAACCCAATTACTATTTCTGGGGCGGCACTGTAGGGCCAAATTATGATTGCTCTGGGTTGATGCAGGCCGCTTTTGCGTCTGTCGGGATTCAATTACCGCGAGACGCCTATCAACAAGAAGCATTTACTCAAGCGATCGCCATGACCGCCTTACAACCAGGAGATCTAGTTTTCTTTGGTTCTCCAGAAAAAGCAACGCATGTGGGGCTATATGTGGGAGATCAGTCTTATCTTCATAGTTCTGGCAAAGAGCAGGGTCGAAATGGGATTGAGAGCGATCGCCTGTCTGAGCAGGGAGATATTGTGAGCCAAGCTTATTATCGACAACTACGCGGCGCAGGTCGTGTGATCGCGAGTTACCAACCACAAAGGTGAGCTGTAGTTGAACGAGGTGAAACGAGCTAGCGCAAATAATCAATCAGTCAATGTAGAGATATTGATAGGATGTACCCTAGGTCACACTTGAGTATCTTGAGAGTCGCGAGGATCAGCAATTACCACAATGAGTACTTCATTTACCACTAAGACTCAGATCCCCAATCCAGCTTTCTCTGATCCAGCACTTCAAGTCTCTGTCATCGTACCCATCTATAACGAAGTAGAAAGCCTTCCTCACTTAATTGAGGCGATCGCTACGTCTGTCACTGAAAACCAAATTAGCTACGAAATTGTCTGTGTTGACGATGGCTCTAGTGATGGCTCGACTGAGTTACTCAAGCAACTAGCCCAAGCTCGGACTGACTTACGGGCTGTGATCCTACGACGCAACTATGGACAAACCGCAGCAATGTCGGCTGGCTTTAAGCATGCCCGTGGCAAGGTATTGATTACCTTGGATGGCGATTTGCAAAATGACCCAGCAGACATCCCTCACCTACTGGCTTGTTTAGATGAAGGATATGACTTAGTTAGTGGTTGGCGTAAAGCTAGACAAGATGCGGCTTTGACTCGGCTCCTTCCTTCCAAAATTGCTAACTGGCTGATTGGTAACGTGACGGGGGTGAAACTGCACGACTATGGCTGTTCTCTCAAGGCTTACCGATCGGAACTCGTCGCCGACATGAATCTCTACGGTGAGCTACATCGATTTTTGCCAGCCCTGGCATTTATTGAAGGAGCAAGGATTACCGAAATTCCTGTGCGGCATCATGCTCGTCGCTTCGGCCAGAGTAAGTATGGCTTGGGTCGGACGCTCCGAGTTTTGATGGACTTATTCACAATCTTCTTTATGAAGAAGTTTTTGACTCGCCCCATGCATGTGTTTGGCAGCTTTGGCTTAGCTTCAATGGTGGCTGGAGTGCTGCTAGGGAGCTATCTAACTTTCCTGAAGCTGGGCTTGGGTCAAAGTATTGGCGATCGCCCTTTGCTCATCCTGGCGGTGGTGTTGTTGTTGGCAGGGATACAGTTGTTTAGCTTCGGCTTGCTGGCAGAACTGCTGATGCGAACTTATCACGAATCTCAAGATCGACCGATCTATCGGGTGCGAGAAGTAGTGGAAGCAGAATCAGAAACAGCCTAGCGATCGCTAAACAAAAGGGTCGCGTTCTGTCTCTACCCCGCTGGCATTGTGGGCATCAAGAGCTTGAGCAATAAACCATTGCAGCCGATCCACAAACACGGATTCGGCAAATTCCTCAGCTCGCTCGATGCAAGCCACTGAAGAAAAACGGAGTCCTTCAAATTGCTTGAGGGCGTCGATCAGGCTCTCGACCGTGGGTTGGGGAAAGAGCAATCCGGTTCTGTAATCTAACACCACTTCCCGCAATCCACTTTGCTGAGAAGCAATGACAGGGATACCATGTCCCATCGCTTCCACCGCTTCTCTGCCAAAGTCGGCACTGCTACAAGGAAAAACTAGAGCTTTGGCTTCTGCGTAGAGGCTAGGCAGAGCTTCTTCTGGAGCTTCTCCTAAAAACTTCACCTCAGGGCCAGCAAGACTACGCAGCAAGTCCAAATATTCTGCATCATTGCCTGTGCCGACAATCCACAGTGGACGATCAAGCTGAGTGCAAGCCCTGACCACCAGATCAACTTGCATCTGACGGGTTAGCTTGCCGACATAGAGGTAGTAGCGATCGCCTGCTTCACCTTCGCCATGCACTTTGATTGGGGGTGGAATCACCTCCGCTGGATGGTTGTAAAACTTCTGGATGCGACGGGCAACGGTGCGGGAGTTGGTGATGTAACGATCGACTCTTTGGGAGGCATAAAAGTCATATTGCCTCAAGCGAGTATCCAGCCAAGTGTCATACCAACGTGGATATGGGCGCGATCGCAAGCGTTCCCAGAGATGGCGGGGCGGTGTGTGGCAATAGCTGACATGCAATGTTTCGGCTCTGGTCAAAACTGATTTACTCAAAAAATCGCCGGAAGAAGAAATCACCAGATCAAATTCGGATAAGTCTAGGTTCTCCCAGAAGTAGGGCAGTAAGTCCCGCCAACGGTGGGGATGGCGAGTGATACCAGGTAACTTTTGAGCTAACGTGGTCCGAATATCCCAATCCGTAAAACGTTTGGCATCGGCACCTAATTGTTGATAATCCACAAAAGCAGTGTAGAGCGGTGCTTCTGGGTAGAGACGATGGATCACCTGTAGTACCCGCTCTGCATCTCCGTACTCGCGCAGGTAGTCATGCACCAAAGCCACTTTGATGTTGGCTGCCATCCTCTTGTTATCCCCCTCACCTGAATTGCTGGCAAACATCGCTGATTGCAGATGCTTCCTTGTTACTTATAGCAAGAGGTTGAATCAATTGAGTACGAGAGAAACGGAAGATCCTTGAGAACCCGCGCGGGTAGTGCTCAAAATTGCTAATGACGACGGAAGGAACTCCCTAATTTGTAAGGGTTTCAGAAACAGGGGCATTACATCTTAGGCACTACCTCCACGCGATCGCTTTGAGTTTTCAGATGTTGCTGGCACAAATGTTTTTCAGGCATAATTACGTTAAGTACTACTAAGAGCCAGCTATTTGAAGTTAAGCTTTTTTAAGCTGAAATCTAGTACTTTGAGCGAATGAACAAGATATTGGCACAAATCAAGTATCTAACAGGAGCCACTCTGATATTTCTGTTCCTTATTGATCTCGTGGTAGCTCAAATAGCTGCTTCGACTTCTCCCAAGGCTCTTCCATCTCCATCACCATCTACTCTGCAACAATCTAGTTCATCTTCTTCACTATCAACCCAACAGCGAGAAGAAGTTGAAGAAATAATAGAAAAAAGCAATAAAGTTGGTGAGCGTGTTCAATCTGAGGTTGATCGTGCTGTAAATCGCTCGACAAGCTTAATTGATATTCTTATGGCAGGAATGGGAGTTTTAATTGCGGTACTAACTTTAATTCCTATTGCTTTGGGGATAGTTGCATGGTTTTTACGTAAAAGCCTGGTTGAGCAATTGGCATCTGAAGTTCGAAAAGAATTAACAGAGAGTACGAAAAAATACAAAACACGGTTTTAGAAGCTCAAAGTGTTGTAGAAGAGCTTAAACAAAAAACTTCGATTGCAAAACAAGAAATTGAAGTAATGAAAAGTGATACAACACTTCGAATGAGACGTATTGTATCAGACACTCAACTAGAGAAAAATCGGCTTACAGGCTTAGTTAATGGAACCATATGCTCGCTGTTGTTGAGTTCAAATCAGTCATCTTCTGAAGAACCTCAAAAAATCCAAGATCTAGCCAGAAAGGTTGAATTTCTCCAAAAATCTCTCCAAAAAGCAAGTCCTGAGTTGTTTTTCACTGCGACCGACCACCTAAAACAAGGACATGCTTTTCTCTCGGAATCAAGATTCTTAGAGTCAATCGCATCCTTAAACAAAGCAATTGAGCTAGAGCCTAATAGCTTGGCTGCATGGAATTTGCTTGCTACAGCTCAAAATGCATCAGGAAGCTACAAGGAGGCAATTGAATCTTTAGATCGAGCAATTCACTTACAACACAATAATGCTCAAGCTTGGTTTGTCCGTGGTATTGTATTTTCCAATTTGGCTCAGTATCAAAAAGCAATTAAGTCTTTAGACCAAGCGCTCCAAACTGAATATGAAGATGCATACATTTGGTATGCCAAAGCGAGATGTTACGCATTGCAAGGTAATGCTGCCTTAACAGTTAGATGTCTGAGATGGGCAATTAACTTTAATCCTAGCTGTCGAGCAATGGTAGCTTCTGATCCGACTTTCTCTCAAATTCGAGAAGATGAAGAATTCATAAATTTAACTACGTACAAGTAAAACTGATTTACTCAGCTCTTAGCTAGTGCAGTAAGTCTCCTCACTATGCTCTAGAGAACTTAATAGTAGAGAAACTAAGGAAGAAGTATCGATAGTTACGTTAACCCTCAGGGAATTTTAGGGTAAGTATCTGTAATTAACCCCTTACGAGTGGTATTCATTACCTGGAGTGGTATTGGATGCCATTCACAAAACCATCCTCTCACAACTCGACAAGAACCCTAAATGAAACTATTAACCTCTCTAACACTGACGGCTATTACTTTAGTAATCGGTACCGTGGTGGCTCCACCAACTCAGGCTTGGTGGCCAGAAGGAGCGACCTTATCTGAGATGATTCCCCTCGGTACCTATGTGCGGAGTGATGGTAAAGAGAGCATCACCCTGACTAACACAACCACAAAAACTTGTAATGCCCGTGGTTGCTTGACTCGTAAAATTGCCAGTAAGGAGCTAGGCCCCTACTGGATGGCTTTTGATGACGATGCTTCAGAGGCCAATGGCTATTTCCGCTATGAACCGCGTCAAGGCTTCTTGGAGTATCTGACGAAAACGCGACAGTATAAGTATTATGAATCCCGCTCTCGTTAGTGACTGGTTGCGCTAGCGATTGGTCCTCAATTCAGCGCGATCGCGTAGAAGCTCGGAACCTCCTCAGTCCAATCTTAACCATCATGGACGTTAACATCCGGCTAGCCCGATTAGAAGACCGCGATCGCATGATTGATTTGCAAACAAAGGCTTTCAGGACGCTCTGCTCTGCTGACTACAATCCGAAGCAAATTCAGGTGTTGGTTGAGGGACAAGCCTTGTGGCGGGGATCGAATGAAACGGTTTTTCTGGCTGAATATAAAGCTGAGTTAGTGGGTTTTTCGGGTCTGTCAACGAAGCAACGACAGATTACGGCTGTTTATACCCATCCTCAATTTGCTCGGCAAGGTATTGGTAGCCAGGTTTTGCAAGCATTAGAAGTAGCTGCAATTGAGAAAGGATATCGCTCTCTCTGGGTGCTGTCATCGCTGACGGCTGTAGGTTTTTACCAGGCCCAAGGTTATAAGCTGATCCGCAAAGATGGCTTCTGGGCTGAGGTTGGCGAGTGGATTCCTTGCTTTATGTTGGAAAAGCAACTTCTCCCAACTGCCAGCGCAGAAAAACATTCTACCTATGTGCCTCTGATCCTATTGATGGGGCTGTTAGCCGTTGGTTTGATTTTGGCATTGCTCAGGTAGAGTTAGCGATCGCTTCTATTACTGCCTATCATGACAGTACTAAAAAACCTGGCATAGCAAGGGTGTTTAACATGACATCAAGTGAATCAAATGGCAGCAATGTGATTGAAGTAGACGGGATTGGGTTTGAAACTTCGGTGTCGCCAAGAGTATTACCCATCCCGGAAGCGAAGCGCGGTGCTTTTACTTTTGCGCTACTTGGTGTTCGCATTACTAATCATACGCAGACCTCCTTTTACTTTTCAGGGAATTTTTTCTCCATGCGTCCAGAAATGATTGCACCCGACGGGCAATTAATGCGGACAGGTATCAGCTGTGAGCGATATAACCCACCTCTTGAATCTGACTATTTTCTGGTACTTCCCGGAAAAACAGTAACTTTGTCCTGTCATGCCTATCTGTTTTGGATGCAAAATCGGAAGAAAAAGCGCGATCGCCAGTTGATTCTAAATATTCCTTTCCCAAGCCAAGACATTTATAGTTTTTCCCCCCTGTATCCAGGTACCTATCAGTTTCGGTTCAATTATCGTGAATTTCCTGAAGAGGGTCCTTTGGAGTGGATGGAACCAGGAGTCTCACAAAGAATATTAGAAAACCTCTGGACAGGAGAAGTACTCACTCCACTGGTGGAGCTTCAACTTGTTCAGCCATAAGATTAGTTGTTGCTTTTCTTAATGCTTTTAAGACAGTAGTTGATTTTTATTAAAAGAAACTTGATCCCTAGGAAATAGTGAAAATGCATCGAAAAACGTATTTGCTAATCGGTTTGTCAGCAAATCTGCTAGTAACACTGACGAATCAGTCGGCGATGGGCTTTACCCGTCAGTTTGGCAAAGGCGCTACCTCTCGTTGGTGTTAATAGCCAAAGCAATGTGCCTCGTATCCTGTTATTGTCTTTAATAGTTTTAGAGAGGATAGATATCTACCCTCTCCCGTGGTACAAATTTAACGTTGCTGCTGGTTTAGCTCATCTGCTCATAATAAGAACGAGACTTGCGTTTGGCTTACTTGCCAGAGCTTGTGGAGCAGAAACTCCAGGCGATCGCTCATGACTGCAATAAAGATACCTTCATGAGCATCTACTTCTGGAGCGATCCACATACCGCGCAGACTGACTTCAACGGAGTCCTCGCAAACGGGGAAGAGGGCAATCGCATCTCCTTTTTCTCGTCGAATTGTCGCTTCCAGTATCGGTAATTCTGGGAGATCGGCAGGGAGCAAGAAGGCGGCTCGACTGGGTTCAAAATGCAGATTTTGGTTCATGCGTAGCGCTAAGATGGCGCGTCGGGCTACCAGCTCCTCAGGAGATTGAGCCAGTCGCTCTAAGTGCAAACCCAGGTCGGTGTAGGTGAGTTTCAGCATGGAGGTTCCTCTTTACGAACTTGCCAGAACTGTTCAGCGAAAGCGATGGTGGGATGAATGGGCGCTTTGGGTTTGGTGCGGAGGATCATGCCTGCTTCATGGGGAGTGCGGTCTCCTTTGTGCTGATTACACCGTTCGCAGGCTATAACTACGTTGTCCCAAGTGTGTTTTCCGCCTTTCGATCGGGGAATGATGTGGTCGATCGTCAAACGCTTGGTGCTGCCGCAGTACTGGCAAGTGTGGTGGTCTCGCCGCAGAATTTCGCGCCGACTGACGGCTGGGATTTTCCAGATCC
The DNA here is from genome assembly GCA_019358975.1 of Trichocoleus desertorum ATA4-8-CV12. Classification (NCBI taxonomy): domain Bacteria; kingdom Bacillati; phylum Cyanobacteriota; class Cyanophyceae; order Leptolyngbyales; family Trichocoleusaceae; genus Trichocoleus; species Trichocoleus desertorum. The sequence continues at coordinate 98,292 of JAHHIL010000010.1, read as the reverse complement.
GCTCTGTGCTGGCAACCGTGAGGCGAATGTGATTGGGCACATAAAAGATTGAGTTGGGAGAACGAACTTGCCAACCTGCCATATCTTCTGCTGTATCTTCTAGGGTCATCGGTTCTGCCTTACCAATCACCAACAGGGAAATTGCCCGCTTGATGTTGATGCGGCTGAGGGGGAGGTAGTTCTTGGAGAACACCACCACCGATTGCTCTAAAACATTCGTTGTCATCCTCACGGTTTGACTCCTCATACTAAAAACCCCCACTTCTGTTGAGTAGAAGCGGGGGCTGGAAAACACTATTGGTGAGTTTTCTAGTCTTTTGTGGGTACAGCATTTCTAAACCTGTACCGCCCGCTTCGTCGCTCTACCTCTTTTCTGAGGCCAAGCTGCCGATTAATGCCATCAAATGGTCGCTGCGATCCTGCCAATCCTTTGCCTGCACCCGTTGCTGCTAGCGATAGGCCATAGCCTGCTGCCAACAAAAATTCCACGGGCATGTTTATCGAGTTCCAACTGCGGGGGCAATTGGCCGTATGCCGTGGATTGTGGGTGGTGGGTAAAAGACTCACTGAAGACTCGCTCAACCGATAAATTTGCATTTGACTGTTTACATACTACACTTGTATTACAAGCATGTCCAGATCTTAGAGGAAAAAAATCATGCATACGATTACTCGCACCCCCACCACCGAAATGGAAGTTACTAGTATTCGCTTGGAACGCGAGCTAAAAGAGCACCTGAAAGAATTGTCAGGAAATCAAGGCTATCAGGCATTAATTCGCGATATTTTGTGGGACTTCGTGCGACAGAAGTCTGGCAACTCTCAACCCCAAATTTCGCTCTCAGATATCCGAGCCAGCGTCGATGCCACTGCTCAACAAGAAGAACGCTGCGCCCTTACAGGCAAGTTAATACGACCGCAAGAACCCATGTTATTGGGCTTTACCACCAAAGGAGAAATGGTGCCTTTGAGTATAGGCAGTTTGCCCAAATAAGTTTTTGGAGGAGGCTGCTTGAGGTACTGCACATTCAAAATAGAATTCAAGCAGTCTCCCAATTGCTAAATCGATCGCAAAGATTCAGGCACTTGTTTCCCTAGCATCAAAGCTCTTGTGGTCATAAATAGAGTCAGCGCAAACCACAACAGATGGGTGTTTTGCCAGTACCAAGCCGCGATCGCCACAGGTACAAAACCCACCACAGCCGCTACCACCACCGACTGCCGCAAAATTTTCCCGGCTGTTAAGCCAATAAAATAACCATCCAACATATAGGCGATCGAGCCAAAACCTAGAACGGGTAATAGCCACACTACATACTGATTAATTCCCTGCAAAACATCGGTATGGTTGGTGAGCAGCCCAAAGAAAAAATTAGGGTTAAGGATAAAGGCGATCGCGAATCCCAACCCCAATCCAAAACTGGTGCCACCCGAAATCCACAGCAGTAATCGTAATTGCTCATTTTTGCCTTGACCGCGAAAGATACCCGCTAAACTTTCAGTGGCAAAGGCGAGGCCATCAATAAGGTAAGCCGCCAGCGTCACGACTTGCAACAAAACAGTGTTCGTCGCTAAAACAGTGGTGCCAAAGGTAGAACTGAGGTTGGTAAAGACGGCAAAGGTGGAAATCAGGGCAAAGGTACGGATGAGAATCTCGCGATTGAGCGTGAACGCAGCTTTAAGAGCAATAGGTTCCCAGATTTTAGAGGCGATCGCTTGTACCTGTGACCAACGAATTTCTCGCCATACAAGCCACATACCAGTGAGTAACATGAGATATTGGCTCAATGCGGTAGAAGCTCCTGCTCCGGCACTTTCCCAGCCCCAACGCACCACAAAGAAGTAATCCATAAAAGAATTCGTGAGGCTGCTAATGGCAGAGAGCAATAGGACTTTACCGCTCTGCTCTCGACCTAAAAACCAACCGATCAGCACAAAGTTGATCAATGTGGCTGGAGCACCCCAAATTAAAGCATTGTAATAAGCTTGACCCGCTAGCTTTATCTCCGTTGTAGCGCTAAGGAGGGTAAAACCGATCGCTCTTAAGGGCACTTGTAATAGCAGAATTATTAAGCCTATCCCTAAGGCTACTAATCCATGTCGCAAACTCACAAGCAATGCCGCATCGCGATCGCCCCTTCCTACGGCTTGAGCAGTCATCCCAGTAGTGCCCATGCGGAGAAAGCCAAAGGTCCAGTAGAGATAGTTGAACAATACAGTCGCTATAGCCACTCCTGCCAAATGTCGGATTTCTGAGAGGTGTCCCAAAAATGCCACATCGACCAATCCTGCCAATGGCACCATCAAGTTGGAAAAGATATTGACGATCGCTAACCGATAGAAGCGACGCAGAAAAGGAGGAGATGGCGAGTTGGCAGACATGCGCCCTACAGCTTTCCTTCAAACCGCTGATACCAAATGATATTCGCCGCTACAGTAATGATCAGAGCAACACCGCCTCCAACCTCCGCCAACACGGGGTTGTAATCACCACGGCTGAGAGTTTTCATCCAGAGATGGGTGTGATCGGAGGAGACAACTAGATCTGCAATTACGGGGAAGAGATAGATCAGTGCTGCTCCCACAATCAGCCAGCCCACCATTGAGGCAAGAATGAAAATAGTTTTGGCTTTAGATTGGCTACCCATAAGCGATCGCACTAGACAACTAAAGTCGAGATTAGCATGGAAGATGTACTGTGGCGGCTCTGTTGTAGATTCTGGTTATATGGTTATATGCTATGGAGAATGAGAAATATAAACTCCTGCAAAAATTTCTAACCTTCAAAAATGAATGATATCGAGATTCTTAGAAAGTTTTTAGAAGTTCCATTAGAAAGTTCAGAACCTATTTTTCAATACTTTCTAGGTATCCCCGATAAAGAGATTGTTTTTCGAGGAGAACGACCAGAGCGGTTTCTTTACATTAGAGGGCAGCGCAAGAATAAAGTTTTGCTAGTGGCTCATGCTGATACAGTTTGGGATAACTTTGGTGCAATATCTGACAATGCAAAACATGAACTGATTTTCTCAAATGATGTTTTTCAATCTTCAAGCTCAGTCTATGGAATTGGAGCTGATGACAGAGCAGGATGTGCAATCCTGTGGTTACTCAAGGACTTAGGCCATTCACTACTAATCACTGATGGTGAGGAAATTGGAGGTCTAGGAAGTAATTGGTTGATGAGTGATCCCAAGAATTCTGATATTGCAGACGAGATTAACTCTCAACATCAATTCATGATCCAACTCGATCGTCGTCATGGCTCAGACTTTAAATGTTACTCAGTTGGTACAGATGAATTTCGGGACTATGTGCAAGGTATGACCGGATATACAGAGCCCGATCGCTTCTCTTATACGGATATTGTGACGTTATGTCGAGAGATTACTGGTGTTAATCTCAGCGTTGGATATCGTTATGAACATTCGCACAAAGAAAGCCTGTCTGTAGACGAATGGCTAAATACACTAAACATATGCCGAAGATGGCTCTCTAAAGAAGCCTTGCCACGCTTTCCTCTGAGAAAAATTTCTGCTAAAGCTGAATAATGGGAAAGCAAGTTGCATCTCTAACACAGCTTGTAGATAAGGGGCGATCGCACCATCAATAAATCGCACAAGAACAAGCACAGGAGTAGTTTGATACCATTGGGTGTAACCCTGCGCGATCGCCACTATGACAGTTGCCATCACTGACGCTATTACAACAATTGCTGAGGCAGAACGACGATTTAACCTGGCAAGAACTGAAGATGAAGCGTTTTTCTTAGAATGGCAGGCTGGGTTACCGGAAGTTACAACGGTTGAGCAAACAGCTTTAGATGAGTTGCGACGGCGATATTTATATCAACGCTCGGAAGGGCAACTACTGGAAGGAACCGTCACATTATTGCTGGCCTCTCCATTGCTAGCGATCGCAGGCTTTTATGACCCACCATTTCGGGTAAGGGCAGAAGAATCGGTGCAGTTAACGCTGAATGATGGAGAAGAGGTGCTGCAAGGGCGAATCGATGTGTTGGTGCTGTTAAATCAGTTTTGGGTTGTAGTATTGGAGTCCAAGAAAACTGCACTATCCGTCTGGGCTGCTCTGCCTCAAACGCTCGCCTATCTTATGGCAAATCCCCAACCCGAAAAACCGAGTTTTGGCATGGTGACAAATGGAGATGACATTCTATTTGTAAAACTGGTGCAGTCCGAACGTCGGCTTTATGCCCTATCGCGTGTATTTGCACCGTTTACTTCCAATCGAGAACTCTACAATGCTTTGCAAATCTTGAAGCGGATTGGTTACGTGATTAATGTTGCGAGGTAAGCGATCGCACCTATCTATTCTCTATCATAGATATCAAAAGGAAGTGATTAAGGTAGAAGGCGATCGCTTCATGTCTTAACTCAAACTGCATTTCGCGCTTTGTCTAGTAATTTCTTTGGTCATTGCCCCACCAATGCCCCCTTGAGTCAGCCTAATTAGCCATAATGGGATCTTAGGCTGACTTAAGAGGGTGACAAAATGAAAAATTTACTGACTTTTTCCGCCAAAATTAGTTGTCCAGGGTTATTATGCGGAAAAACTTTCCACCTAAATGCCTCAAGAAACTAATTATGCGGAAACTTTCCATCTAATCACCTCGTAGGGGATCTTAGCGGGAAAGAGTACACCTAATTAATAGTTAGGCCTATGAAGAGTTATGAGAGCTGCTCAAGAGGGCGTTTAATTCGGGTAAAGATACTCTTGATTTGAAGCAAATATGGTGTTTATTCTTCCTGTGCTTGTACAATCAGACATTCCAAAAACATTTAATTATACTCCCCAGGAAGATCGGTTTTTACAACAGTAACTCCACCAAATTTCTTTCCTGACATTCTCAGTAATTCATCACCTGAAAATTCAAAACCAAGTTTTAGTGCTATTCGCGCAACATCATCTGCAGTTGATGCTTTGAGCACCTCGTTCTTAAGTGCAGGTTCAGACTGCATTTTCTTTAAAAACGCCTCAAGTTGATCTAAAGCCATATTTGAAATTCCTACAGCGTTTCCCACTCTAGTGAGGTACGAATCAAGATCTTAGATCGGCATATAGCAAATGCTTCAGGGCTTTTACTGTACCTCATCAGACTGAAAAGGGCTGTATTCTCGTTAGCTGCTTATATTAAGCAGGGAAACCATTACAGGCTTCAAGCAAATTCTACTATTCTTTTAAGATATAGGCAATGAGTGGAACTCCCAATTGCAAAATCCTTTGTTGAGGCGGTACAAGTAACACATCACGCAGTCGGCTTTTAAGAGTTAAGTTTCGCTGCTTTTAGTACGCCTAGTCCCAACTATTTACAGCATTGGACGCACGGTAGATTCGCTGGTTTTTTCCGCAATTTCCCAGTACGCCGATGAGTTCACGGCTGTTATCAGAAAAATAACATTGCTTTGGTTGGTGAGATGGATTTTAGGGCGATCGCCATTTGTCTTGATGACTTTAATGAAGTTGATTTCATCGGCTCTAATGCGGTTGGTAGGGCGATCGCTTTTATGGGGGAGCAGTACACTTAATAGTAAATAGCTAGGCTGGTAAAATTACTGCATATTGCCTCACGAATGAGTCGTATGCAGTCAAAATAGGAGTAAGCAATGGAATCAACGTTCTTGCTTCACAAGCCAGTCAGTTATGGCAGTTCCTTAGCAAACTCCGTCTTCTTAACGATACTTTTGATCCACATCATCGCCGGGCGATCGCACCGATCTCAGCCCTTATCGCTTTCAGAACGGTAAAACAACTATCACGATGCTGCCTGGTCTACTTGTCGCGACTGGGCTAGTCCTCACGGCCATCATCGCTTTGCGCTTAAATCCCTGGACTGGGGCACTGTGGATGATCTGGACGTTCATCCTCATTGTGGTTATCATGGCGCGATCGCCCTCATCTCCAAATCATCAGCGTGCGACAGATGTGGCAAAACATCGCCTTGGTATGAGTTGTCTGGCAGCTTTCAGTTGGTGGGGAGCACTTCAGGGGTTCGGGCCAGCGATCGCCATAGCGATTAAGGGTGATGATCTCTCTACCAGCGCCTACCTGGGTAATCAACCTGGCTCATTTTCGCCAGCGTTTTTTCTCTTTCTCATTGGCTGGGCACCATTCTTTATCCTCGCGGCATATCTGATCTGTCGCTTCACCCAATTGCGATTGACTGCAAAAGTGGGCAAGCTATAGATAGATTATTTTGGCGATCAACCTTCCAGAGACTTAGTCTCAAAAGGTTTGCAGGCAAACTACGCAGCCGTTTTGAAACTGCACCACAGGAGATTTTATGTACGGTTTAGTCAATAAAGCAATTCACGATATGGTTTGTACTCGTTTCGGTGAAGCAACCTGGAATGAGATTCGGCATAAGGCTGAAGTCGAGGTGGATACGTTCATTAGCATGGAGTCTTACCCGGATGATTTGACCCACAGACTGGTGAAGGCTGCGAGTCTGGTTTTGGATCTACCTGCTTCAGCAATCATGCAAGCCTTTGGCGAGTTTTGGGTACAATACACCTCCACGGAAGGGTATGGTGAGCTGATGGACATGAGCGGTGATACACTTCCCGAATTTTTACAGAACCTGGACGACCTGCATACGCGAGTTGGAGTCAGTTTCCCCCAACTCCAGCCGCCCTCTTTTGCCTGTGAGGATGTTGAGGAACAAACGCTACACCTCCACTATCATTCTCATCGAGAGGGATTAGCTCCAATGGTGGTGGGATTGGTAAAAGGCCTGGGTACACACTTGAATACGGATGTCGAAGTCACCCAGACTCAAAGCAAGTCAGACGGTGCAGATCATGATGAGTTCACTATCCAGTACAAACCCCACTGAAGCTTGCATGCAGCCTCATTTCACGTTGTCACCCCAGTTGCTGGCGAAAGCATTTCCTTTTCATTTTGTGTTTAAGGGCGATCGCACAATTGTTCAAGCTGGAGAGGTCTTGCAGCGGCTTATTCCTGACATCATTGGGTCACCACTCGACCAGTGCTTTCAAATTAAGCGCCCCATTCTGCAAACTGCTGATTTTGCGGCTCTGAGTAAGCAATCTCACAGCATATTCATGCTGCAATCGCTCCATAGTGAAATGGTTCTCAAGGGGCAGATGATGCCTGTTGAGGACTGCGAGGTTATTTTCTTTCTGGGGTCTCCTGTGGTTACGGAAATTAGCCAGCTTAATCAAATTGGCATCAAACTAAAAGACTTTGCAAGTCACGATTCTGCTGCTGATTTTCTCTTTCTTTTGCAAGCAAAGAGTCGGTTAATGGATGAGCTAGCAGAACGAGAACTGAAGCTAAAAGATACTTTGAGAAGTAAGGAAGAAATTGCGCTACTGGCAGAGGCGAGAGCTAGAGACGTAGAACAGGCTCTCGAAAACTTACAGAGAACTCAAGCCCAACTGATTCAGGCTGAAAAGATGTCTGGGCTGGGCCAAATGGTGGCAGGGATTGCCCACGAGATCAATAATCCAGTTAACTTTATCAACGGCAATCTCACCTACACAGACAAGTATGTTCAGGATCTACTTACCCTAATCGAACTCTATCAACAGCGCTTTCCTCAAGGCTCTCCGGAAATCACTGATTTCATGGAGGAGATGGATCTGGAATTTGTGTTGAGCGATTTACCGCGTCTAGTGACATCAATGCAAATGGGAAGTAGTCGGATCAGAGATATTGTGCTGTCATTACGCAACTTTTCTAGATTAGATGAGGCAGACCAAAAAGACGTAGACCTACATGAAGGTATCGACAGCACACTGCTAATTCTCAACCACAGACTGAAGCAGGAAGTTAAGGTTATTCGAGAATATGGAGCCCTACCCAAAATTCTGTGCTATCCAGCTCAGCTCAATCAACTATTTATGAATATTCTCTCTAATGCTGCTGATGCCTTGCTGGAGAGGGATATAGCATCCAAGCAGATTGTGGTCCGAACTAGTGTAGATGGCTTGAACCATGTCTGTATACGCATTCAAGATAACGGACATGGAATTCCTCCTGAAATTAAAGAGAAGATTTTTAATCCCTTCTTTACGACAAAACCTGCTGGCAAAGGGACAGGATTAGGGCTATCAATCAGTCAGCAAATTATCGCAAAGCATCATGGCACAATCGAAGTAGTTTCTGAGTTGGGAAAGGGAACTGAATTTATGGTTAAAATTCCAATTTTTTAATCTTAGTGTTTTTTCTAAGTCAGAGATAATGCGCGATCGCTCTTACTCGCTCTCCACCATAGATATCAAAAGGACATTCTTGATCATTTATTTTGGCAGTTTTGCGATCGCCTCCAGAAGGGGGATTACAGATGCAGAATAAAATCGCTCTCGATGAACGCCGCCTGCTTCAATAACTCGAAAATAGCCCGTGATACAGTTTCGTTGCACAATATGTCCATCAAGGTGATGTAGATCATCCCAATCTGCTGTATTACCAATTGCAATCGGTTGCCAAGGTTTATTCGCTTTTTCAGGGCTTTGAATTCCTTGAGCATGAGCGAGAAGCCCAATGATACCAGGGACTAACCGTGCATATCCAGTATATCCATCATGAGTGCAGTTCACCTTTAAATTATCAAAAACGCCAGGATTCAAAAGTCCATTCGTTCCAACTGCGGTACATCCTTTTACATTGAAATAGACTTGACTCAACACTAAATCCCATCTAAGAGAGTGATAATTTAATGCGTAATACCGAGGCTCTATATTCTGAAGTTGAGAGAGTGTATTTTTTTGAGGATAAGCTGCACCTAATAAAATCACACTATGAAAATTGGAGAAATTAGGACAAAGTTCTAATGCTTCTAGTAGGATCGCACCGCCAAGACTATGACCAGATAGTATGACTTCTCCTTGTTCGGCTGCAATTGCCTCCATCAATCGAGCCGCAACTTCTTTGACGCGATGCCCAGACTCATGGAAATTGGCAACTAGCTTGGTTGGATTTCCTTCTAAGGTGTTCCACTTAAACTCTTGAATCTCTAAATTCCACTGAAGTTTCTTGGCAAATTTCCGGTATTGATTGGTGATAAGCGATTCTGGCTCAAGTTCTGCAAACCCATGAACATGAATTAGCTTCATAGAGGTTCTCCCGTTTGTCAAACTAGCTCACCTAGAGTGCCCGCATGAGCTATAGAAAACTCTTCGTTTCAGGTGTGCCTATCGCGGCCAAACAGGAGAGTTAGGCATCAAAACAGTGAGGCAGGTTCTAGGGCGATCGCCCAACCATTTTTTAGGAATATGCAGGCAGAAAAAGGACACATAACTGTACAATTGAACAGGCTTCTAACAAAGTAATTTTTGTCGCTAAGCCATGTTCGCCTACTTACATAAGAATGCGTGCCAGAAAAAAAGTCGATTACTACCTAATCGCGTTCATCTTGTTGGTTTTAGCGGCTGATTTGGTCATTTTTCTATTCAGTCCTACTATATTAATCCCTATTGTTTGGGCGATCGCCAGTCTCCCTCTCAAAGGATGGATCTGTAGCTGGAACCATCACCATCAACATTGCAAATTCTTTAGTGTCTCCTGGGCCAACCGTCTGATCGAACTCATTATGGGGTTGCATACGGGAATTGTCGGAGAAACCTGGGTTCTGCACCATACGCTCGGCCACCATCTTAACTATTTAGACCAAACCAAAGATGAATCTGCCTGGAAAAACGCCAATGGGAAATTAATGTCCCATCTGGAATACACCTTTAGAGTAGGAATTCTGGCCTACCCGATCGCATTGAACGTAGGGAAACGCTACCCAAAATCCCGAAACAAGCTGATTCAGAACATTCTTCTGACGGCAGTCGTGTTGGGGTTACTGGCTTGGATTAATTGGGCCAATACTTTAATCATTTTCATCATTCCGATGATCGTGCTGTTATTCCTGACCGCTCACGTCACCTATCACCATCATGCTGGACTGGATCAAGCAGATCCTTATCAAGCAACTTATAACATCACAGATCGTTGGTACAACTTTTTTACGTGCAATTTGGGATACCATACCGCTCACCACCTTCAATGTGGGCGACATTGGAGCGAATTACCCCAGTTTCATGAGGAAATCAAAGAAAAAATTCCCTCACATTTGTATCAAGACCCCGGCTTCCCCTTTTCACTAATGACAAAGATTGAAAAAGCATTCTCACGACCATCCAGCAAGATACCTAATTTTTGATGGGGCTTTTGCTTTAATCAGGGCGATGTTAAGTAAAGAGGAACGATGCCATTGCAAGAACTCGCTTTACTCACCGACGCGATCGCAGTTGTAGCTTTTCTCTATGCATCCGTGGGCCACGCCGGAGCATCGGGATATATTGCTGTGCTGTAATGTCGATAGCATCGCTTTCGCCTAGCACAATTAGACCTGTCGCTCTAGTTCCTTTCGCCTTCCTGGGCGTGGAATTGCCCGTGAAACTTGGGTTCTGCACCCTACAATCAGCCGCCATGATCTCGTAAGCGCTGGCTGTCCAATTACCATTGAAAGAAAACAGACCACAGTCAGACTAGATGGGATGAACGAAGCCTTGTGTCTAGAAGCTGTGCAACCATTTCTGCACGGGATGAGACCTCAAGCTTACGAAACATGCGCTTTAAGGCTTGCTTCACAGAATTTTCTGTAATCCAAAGTTGATGGCCAATTTCTGCATTGGTTCGCCCTAAAGCCACTAATTCGGCAATTTGCAATTCACGAGGGGTCAGGCGATCGCGGCTAAGGGGTTGACACTGGGGCTCCAAAGCTAGGTTTTGCGCGCATCGTACAGTGGCTGTCCAAACGGATAAGTGTAAACAAACGGCACTTAAATCAGCTAAATCTTGGTGATTAAAGGCAGGCATTGATTTATCACGGGTACAGCCCACTGAACCTACTAATTGACCCCGATCAATGAGTGGCCCTGCCATAACATGCCAATGATCAGGACGAGGACAAATGATTGCCCATGCCTTGGGTGATGTCACCACTCCTTCATGGACAGGCGTATGACGCTCCGCCACATAACGCGCCACGGGATTATGTTCGAGGGATAAAGCAATGTTCAGGACTTTTTGAAGATTGCGATTCTTCAAAGGAGAGGCTGCGCCAACGGCTAAAAGCTGGTCGAAGAAGAATATCCCTGATCGCTTGGCTGCAAAATACTCACCAATTTTTGGTGCAAGGTGCGATCGCAAGTCATCTTCATCTTCTAGCTGGTGAATTTCTTCAAACAAAAGCTGCAAGGAAATCATCGTTGTACCTCAAAGAGTACTCGATCGAGGACTGGGCGCAGTGGGTTGCCATTCCTAGTATAGGAATAGATTTTATTGCAAGCGTTATGACAGTAAAACAGGCAGTTTGACATGACCATAAACTCGGAAATTGATTGCGGTTCTCTCGGAGCTGCGCCCAGTAGCGATCGCACTTCTACCTATTGGATGCGGATTGGCTTATATACAATTTCAATCATCTTTAATCTCTGCTTGATTGCTCAATTATTAACGGTTGGGGTTGCCTACTTCAACAATCCTGCCTGGTGGGATGTTCATGTTTGGTTAGTGCGGGGGTACAGTGGGCTGTCGTTAATATTGCTAGGAGGGTCGCTGCTTGTTCCTTTCTCAAACAGAATTCGATCGCTCGTAGCCAGCCTACCTATGCTACTTGGACTCCAGTTTTGCAGCATTCATCTCCACACTCCTCTGCACCTGGAGGTACTCCATCCTCTGATTGGATTCACGTTACTCTACGTTTCTTCCAGCCTTGTCCATCGTTTATCGCGTGAGGTGTTTAACAAGCCCGATAAGCCAGATGCGGTGACTGAATCTTAGAGAGCCTTTGGAAAAGATGTATCAATACTTGCTCGCCTTGATAGGGAAATTGGTCTATTCTAATGGGCGAGCTTGTGATGAATAAAGCGCAGTATGACATTTAGCAGCATTGTTGCATTATTCAGTGCAATAGTTGTCTTGGCTTCTATTCACAGCGTCAGCGTGTTAGCTGTCTCCACTCGATCAGCCACATTTGGCTTCATTCATATAGCTATCTTTATGCCGCTGTGATTGGTACAATCGTGATCCAACGCCTCATTGTGCCTACTCAAGGTGGCCAACCAGACGAGAGCAAAATTCAAGCTGCGATCGCCCCTGCCAAAACAGCCTTAGGAGCAATTGAGTCACTAACGGTTGGCAGTCCCTATCTCTTAGGCAGCGAGATTAGTATTGCTGATTTCTTTTTGATTCCAATCTTTATCTATTTTTCGCAAACTCCAGAGTTTGATGCGATTACGGCTCAAGCTCCCAAACTCCAGACCTGGTGGAAAACAGTGAGCGAACTACCTGTGGTCAAAAAAGTATGTGCCTAAGTTGCGATCGCACTTTTGACGATAGATAGAACCATTCTATGAGCAAGTATTAAGGAGGAACATGACAGAGCAGTACCAAATGATTGCAATCGCCCTCCTATCTTGGAGCCTCCTTGATACGCTTATTTGGGTCGCCGTAGCCCAACTCGTACTCAACTACGGACAGCTTCAGAATGCAATCGCCTTTGGAGCCATTTTCGGGGCAGTGCTAGGCTTAGTTGTGGGAATCATTGGAGTTGCTGTAGTGACCCGCACTCGCTCTCCCTCTGTGTTTCGCTGGATTGTGCTGGGGTCGATGGTAGGTGCAGTTGTAGCAGTACTGGCGCTCTTGGGAATTGGCGGTTATCCGCAGCGATCGCAAGCAGATTTATCATTGATACTTTTAGGCCCCCTGAGTTTAGTCATAGGGACAGCTTTGGGCATCTTAGGTGCTGTAGCGTTATGGCGTTGGAGACGATCGCCATAGCCTTCCGACTCCTGACCAACTATGAAAGTTGGGGTTCCAGCGGAAATGCCAACCACAACCAGAAGTACAACGGTAGGGCCAATATCGGCATGATGACTGCTAAAGCGACTGTAGCAATTCTGACCCCTAGAAGTGGTAGGTGCCAAAGTTGAGCGATCGCTGTACAGACTCCCGCAATCACCTTATGACGATGGCTACGATAAAAGACAGCAGTTGGGCTTGGGGATGCTTGCCTTCCTTGACTTGAGCTGACCACTTTGAGCACTAAAGAGATCACAAGTCCTATGACACCCAATGCACTGGATGGAATTGTAATCATTAGACCCCAGGGGGCAAAAGTCATAGCCGTGATCAAATCACTTAGTTGGGGATTTTCCGCGCACTTGTAAATCGTGATGTCCACATCACAGCTAAAGCATTCAGCCAGAGCCAATCCTCCCCAGCCCATGAGGAGTGGTACAGCCCCATAGAAGATGCAAATGCCCAACAGAAGCAAATGCCAACGCAGTGACAGAGAGCGGCGAACGGCGATCGCCCCCAAAGCAGGCCCCATAAAAAGGAGTAATCCAACCAAAGAAAAGGATACAGTAGAGCCGACAAAAAATAGGAGTTGAGTGAAAACAGTATTAAACGCTTCAACCACGGCAGTACTGGGGATTGCTGATGTTTATTGAGTCCAGAGTGAGCTACAGGTTAGTAACCTCCTCGCCCCTAGTCAATCAGCTTATGTTTTTTCCAATCCATCGGAATCGCCCAGTCAGGTCATCTGCATGAGCGATCGCTTGCCTAAATCCGAACCCTTGGGGGCACTCGCCCCCAAACCCCCGCTGAAGGACGGTTGCGTCCTCCAGACCTCCTCCAAACGAAGCTGAGTGTAGTGTTTCGAGTCTGGGTTAGGAGTCTGGCTATTGGCTATTGTTTACCCTATTCACCCCTCATCCCTCACCCCTCATCCCTCATCCCTCATCCCTCATCCCTCATCCCTCTTTCTCCGCTCCCACTAGTGCTACCGACTGGCTTTGCTGCCAAATTGGGATCTGAATGGTAAACTCAGTTTTCTCTCCTAGGATTGAGAAACAACCTAATTGACCGTTATGTTTTTCAGTAATAATTTGGTAGCTGATTGACATGCCCATGCCTGTTCCTTTACCAATTGCTTTTGTGGTAAAGAAGGGATCGAAAATGCGTTGCTGAATCGCTAGCGGAACACCAGGGCCATTGTCTGCGATCGCAATTTGCACCCATTGATCATCAATAACAGCGGTGCGAATTGTAATCTGGCTAGGTTTGACCTGCATCCCTTGAGACATTCTGTTGGCATTATTCTCTTCCATTGCGTCGATCGCATTAGTGAGAATGTTCATGAACACTTGATTCAGTTGGCCCGCATAGCATTCTACTAGGGGGAGATCGCTGTACTCTTTAACCACCTCAATTTCTGCTCTGTCTGGGTGAGCTTTGAGGCGATGCTGCAAAATCATCAGCGTACTATCAAGACCTTCATGGATATTCACAGGCTTGATCTCTGATTCATCCATACGGGAGAAGTTTCGCAGGGACAACACAATCTGACGAATGCGATCGGTGCCTACTCTCATGGAAGACAACATCTTGGGTAAGTCTGTTTGTAAAAACTCCAGATCGATCTCTTCAGCCATAGTCTGAATCTCAGAAATAGGCTTGGAATAGTGCTGTTGATACAGCTGCATTAGCGCTAGCAAACTTTGAGTGTATTCCTGTACATAAGTGAGATTGCCATGAATAAAATTAACTGGATTATTAATCTCATGGGCGACCCCAGCAACCAGCTGGCCCAAGCTAGACATTTTCTCGCTCTGAAGGACTTGAGCTTGAGTGCGTTGCAACTCCCCTAAGACATTTTTGAGTTCAATTGTACGTCGTTCTACTCGGTCTTCCAGTTCTTCATTGCTTTGTTCCAGAGCTGCAAATGACTCGCGTAGCTGCCCTGCCATGTGGTTAAAGGAAGTAGCAAGGATGTTGAATTCTCCAATGCCGCTATCTTCTACCCGCTGATCTAAGTCCCCAGATGCCATTGCTTCACTGGCTCGATTTAGCCGCAGAATCGGGCGAATGATCCAGCGGGAAGTAAAAAGGCCCAATACAGAAGCAACGCCCAAAGCTCCTAAACAAAGCCAAATGGTGCTGCGAGTATTAGCATTAATTTGGCCCATGAAGGCGCTATCTGGCACGCTCATCACAACTAGCCAATCCAAGCCATATTCATCGCGCCAGGGAGTAATGTGGACATGATGCGACTCTCCCTGTAGATCAAGCTGTAATTCCTGAGTGGCCTTGATTTTGGAGGAGTTGTTAAAGCGTTTTTGGATTTGTTGGGCCACTTGTTGTACGACCGGATCGGAGCTATCGATCGCTTTTAGCCGCTGAATCTCTCCTTTAACCAACGTGAAAGGTTGTGCTTCCCCAGAGTTAGCAATTAAGGTTCCGTCTTGCTCCAAAATGAAAACTTGGCCCGTTCGACTGACTTCTAAACTCCGCAAGAAATTACTGAGCTTTAGGAGAGAAACATCAATGCTGACCATGCCCAGCAATTGATTATTCGCATTGTAGATGGGACGACCCGCTGAGGTGGCAATATAAACCTCATTGGGATAGTTAATCACATAGATCGGAGACCAGATTGGTTTACCTGCTTTGACTGGGCCTGTGTACCACGGTTGTTGAAAGTTGCTCCAATCCAAAGTTTCTAGCACATGAGTGCGATCGCCCTGACTATCTAATGCATAGCTAGTCCAGTTATTGGGAGGTTTAGCACTCCAATCATCCATCGTGACCGTTTTGCCATCATAACGAGCGGCTCCCACCCCCTCACCTGTGGTCAGCCCAACGCCGATGTAGCTGACATCATAGGCTTGCATTTGGTGCCAGAAATACTTGCCAAGCATTTCGCGATCGCGGACATCCAGCAATCCCATACGAATCGCATCAGCATTAATCTGGGCCACCTTATGTGGAACCGACAGATAAGAATCTAAGTGCTGATCAACCGTGTTGCTTGTGCGTTCCATCAACTGCTCCGCCAACTCATTGACCGCTTTCTGCCCATTCCTAAAGGAGAGATAGCCAACGAGCCCCACCGCCCCAAAAATTTGCAAAACAAATGGAACAATCAGCACAAGCTGCAATGGTAGCGCTTTAGTTTTGCTGGAACGAAGCATTTTTATGACCAGAATTTACGACTCATGCCGATGTAGTCTAGGCTCAGAGTTCCCAACTCGTTTGGTGATGTATCGCTCAACCTGTTAGCAATACTCTTCTTTACAGGGAAAATTAAAAACTAAATTGTGCCCGAAAATTGCCCACATAAATATTGGGATTACTGTCAAAATTGTTAGGGTTAAAGATAGCATAGAAGGCTGGAACGATCGCCACATTATCATTCAAAGGGTAATAGTAGGAAGCTTCCAACTCCAATATGGTGCCACCATCGCCACCACCCGCCACAAAATATTTATGCCCTTTGGTGATTTCCTCGACGCTTGTTGGTGAGTCAGCTATTAAATCTGATCCGTTCAGAGTTAGGTGAGGAATACGAAATCATTAAGGATCGCGATTTATGATAGAGGCGATCGCTACTTTAATGGCGGAGAGAATCGGGGTGCTGCGATGATGTCCATATTCCTTTTTTGATTCTTTTCGATGAGGTGATATGCCCAAAGTTCATGTCAACGGTCTTGATATCAACTACAAAATTTATGGTGAAGGAGATCCACTCTTAATGATGATGGGTCTCAGCTTTAGTTTGTTAGATTGGGGCACTAAACTCCCAAAACTACTGGCCCAGCATTACAAAGTCATTTTGTTTGACAACCGAGATGCGGGAGAAACGAGCCCAGCGACTGGAACCTATACCACAGCTCAAATGGCAGGAGATGCCGCAGGTTTATTAAAAGTGTTGGGTGAGACGAAAGCGCATGTGTTCGGCATCAGTATGGGTGGTATGGTAGCTCAACAATTTGCCCTCAATCATGCTGACCAACTCAACAAATTGGTTTTAGGCTGCACGATGGCAGGCGGCACTTGTAGCCAGTTTAATCCTCCTGCGGGACTTGGGAATGGCAGCATTTTAGAGCAGCTTTTTCCGTTAGAGTTTTTGCAAACGAATCAAAGCCGTTTAATTGAATTTTTTCAAACCACTGCACCCTACCACAGCCAAGGAGAAGCGCTGATCCGCCAGTATCAAGCGATGAGCACCCATGATACCTGTGACTTGTTAGATAAAATTACGGCTCCAACGTTGGTAATTACAGGAGATGGCGATCGCATTATTCCACCACAAAACAGTGAGTTTTTGGCTCAGAATATCCCTGCTGCCAAGTTAGAAGTGCTTGCAGACGCAGGTCATGCCTTCTGCTTCAGTCATCCGGAGGTTACAGCAGCGGCAATCATCAATTTCCTACAGAGCTAGTGATTGATTTAGTCTGTATGCTTCGTCCTGTCTATCCCTTATTCATAAACCAAATTTCGGGGGTATGCCTACAGTGAAACTGAATCTCTCAGTATTCAGCAGTTGAGCGATCGCCTTGCTATCGTGAGTGGCATTGTGATTCGCTTTAAGCAAGATCGAACAGAGCTAGAGCGCTTCGGGTTAGCTTACACAATGCGGCAGGAAAGCGATGGTTGGAAGATCGTTGTCGGAGCACTTTATAAATTGGAGACATCATCATGAGCAGTTTCTCCAAGTTGTAGCAGCCACAACGGCTTTAAACACCCCAAAATAGTGGCATTTTTATTAGAATTTTGTAGTATGGGAGCGCTGGAAGACTGGGCATCCGGAATCGGTTGGAAGGCAATTGTAGTTCGAGATTGACCGACTACAGTTAGTTGTTGCGTAGATAGATTGGAGAACAGAGCCATGAAGAATCTCACTTGGAATATTGGCGATCGCTTTATCCAAGTTGAGGTTTTGGTATGGAATCGAGAGTTCTCTTGCGGGCAGAAAATCTTAGTTACAACTTAACGGCAGATAGAACTTTATTTCAGGGGATTGACGTTAGCATTCAAGTGGGCGATCGGATTGCGCTTGTTGGCCCGAATGGTGTTGGTAAATCGACTTTGTTACAGTTGTTGGTAGGCCAGCTACAGCCTACTTCTGGCTTTGTTAGTCAAAAAGACAGCATCTACTATTTGCCACAAATTAGCACATTACCCATAGAGCAAAAACAGCAGACTGTGTTGGAATGGCTCAGCTCGATCGCTGATGACTGGTGGGCGATCGCTGACATCTTAGAGACCAAATTAGCAACGGTAGTAGATCTCTCCCTCCCAGTTGCCAATTTGAGCGGGGGTGAGCTGACCAAGCTATTTCTAGCGGTTGGTTTGGTGCAAGAGCCACGCATCTTGTTACTGGATGAGCCAACTAATCACATGGATCTAGAAGCGCTGGAGATTCTCAAACGGTTTCTCCACGAGTTTTCTGGCGCTTTTGTGATTGTCTCGCATAAACCTTTCTTCTTAGATCAGGTCGCGAACATCACTTGGGAGCTAACATCGACAGGCATTCAGGTTTACGGGGGTAACTTCTCGTTCTACAAAGCGCAAAAAGCGATCGCCCAAGAGAATGCCGATCGCTCCCATGAGGTAGCTAAAAAAGAACTAAAACGGGCCAGAGAAGCAGCGCTCAAAGAACAGCAACGAGCAGCGCGATCGCAACGAGAGGGCAGATTACAAGCTTTCGACAACAGTATGAGCAAAGCGGCGAAACGTTATTTTGCCAACCGAGCCTCGGCAACCGCAGGAACGGCGGGCCAAAAACATGATGCAGCACTAGCCCAAGCTCAGCAGAAGCTGGTAGAAACCAAAATCAAAACCACCAAAGCCACGCTGATTCGTTTGGAGGAGAGGCCACGCAAAGTCAGAAATTTGATTGATATCCAAGGTGCTGATCTAAGAGTGGGCGATCGCACTTTGATCAAAAACATTCAACTACACGTAAAAACAGGCGATCGAGTTACTATCTTGGGAGCCAATGGTTCTGGTAAATCAAGTTTAGTGAAAGCGATTCTGGGATTGGCAGGAACAGAGGCAGTTCTAGAGGC
This sequence comes from Trichocoleus desertorum ATA4-8-CV12, assembly GCA_019358975.1. Lineage (NCBI taxonomy): Bacteria > Bacillati > Cyanobacteriota > Cyanophyceae > Leptolyngbyales > Trichocoleusaceae > Trichocoleus > Trichocoleus desertorum. Next base: position 79,399 of record JAHHIL010000010.1, on the reverse strand, counting down.
AGGAGAAGTGCGGCTAGCGCCAGACCTACGAGTAGTTTATCTGGATCAAACTTATGGCGTAGTCGATCGCCAGAAAACCGTCTTAGAGAATATGCAAGCAGCCAATCCCCAACTGAGCTACCAATTGCTCCGCCAACAACTGGGACATTTTCTCTTTTTCAATGAAACGGTGTATCAATCTGCTGCTGGGTTGAGTGGTGGCGAACTGGCTCGACTGGCGATCGCGATGATTAGTATCTCAGCAGTAGATTTATTGATTTTGGATGAACCCACCAATAATCTAGATACTGTTACTGTGGAGCCAATGATTACAGCGCTGAATCAATATCAGGGTGCTCTGTGGGTGATCTCCCATGACCTCGATTTTCTCAGCCAGATCGGCATCACCAAAGCCTTGCGATTAAACAATCAAGCTTTGCAGCCGACAACCTACCTTCCTGGCGACCCAACGAACTTTTATCGAGAATTGCTTGCGTAATTAGAGATCTCCTATGCAGTTTATTTTTTGTGCTGATCCGTTTGATATTCGCCAACCTGATTGTGACTATGTGACGGAGTGCGAGGCTGTGAAGAGCCTTGGGTTTCAGCCTGCTCTGATTGACTTTGAAGCATTAGTGAATGAACAGAACCCTGGGAAAGCAGTTCGCAAGGTGCCCGTACAGCCCACCGAACAAATGGGGCTCTATCGAGGCTGGATGCTAACACCCACTCAGTATCAGCAACTATTTGAGGCACTGGCACAGCGGGGAGTTCGGTTGCTGAATGACGCGACTGCTTACAAGCATTGTCATTATTTGCCAGAGTCTTACTCCATCATTGCGCCTTGCACACCCAAATCTGTGTGGCTAACGCTCAATGGAGAATTGGACATGGATATAGTCATGTCTTTACTGCGTGATTTTGGCGATCGCCCGCTTATCCTCAAAGACTTTGTGAAATCGAGGAAACATGAATGGCATGAGGCTTGCTACATTCCGCAAGCATCCGATAAAACCGTTGTGGAACGAGTCGTACGTCGGTTTCTGCAACTCCAAGAAACAGGGTTGAATGAAGGCTTAGTGTTTCGAGAATTTGTAGACTTTGAGCCTCTAACCACCCACTCCAAAAGTGGCATGCCGCTGACTCAAGAATTTCGTCTCTTTTTCTTGGATGCTGAACCAGTTTATGTGAACAAATATTGGGATGAAGGAAATTATGCAGAAATCTGTCCACCCATGACGCAATTCTGTGAAGTGGCTCAGGCCGTACAAAGTCGTTTCTTCACAATGGATGTAGCCAAGCGCCTAAATGGTGACTGGATGATTGTAGAACTCGGTGACGGTCAAGTTGCTGGATTACCAGATAGTGCTGATATTGCTGCGTTCTATCAGGCTCTCTCAGCTTTTTTGACTTGACGTGTATTACAATGTAGTGTAAACTGTATTATAATATTGATTAACTCAAAAACAAAAGCGATCGCGCTCGCCGTGCATTAGAGATGAGCGATCGCTAGATTTCTAATGTGTGTAAGGAGGTGAAAATCAATGAAATTAGCAAAAGCATTGATCCTCAGAGCCGATTGCCAAAGTAGATTTGATTCATGAGTTCGTGCACCGATTTGTCTAAATGAACCGCGATCGCCTAGTCAAAGTCAGCAAATACCTCAGCAAACATCTCCGTCATCAACCAGAACGCCTAAATTTGGCTCTCGGTGCGGGTGGTTGGGTTGCTGTCGATGAATTGCTCACAGCCTGCGCTCAGCATCAGTTCCCAATCAGTCGTGAGGAACTAGAAGCAGTCGTGGCGACAAGTGATAAGAAGCGCTTCTCTTTCGACTCCACAGGTGAGCTAATCCGGGCCAATCAGGGTCATAGTGTGGAAGTAGATCTGCAACTAGAGCCGCAGTTGCCGCCGGATATTTTGTATCACGGGACGGGCGATCGCGCAGTAGAGATGATTCTGCAATCAGGTCTGCACAAAATGTCTCGGCATCATGTTCACCTCTCCCAGGATGTGGAAACAGCTCGAAAAGTGGGTGCTAGACACGGTCGTCCGGTGGTGTTTGCGATCGATGCAGCGGCAATACATCAAGCAGGGTATCTCTTTTTCTGTGCGGAAAATGGCGTTTGGCTGGTGGATCATATTCCATCAGAGTACTTAACGATTTTGTAGACAGCTCCATTCAGGAGTCGATCATGCAACTCCAACGGTTTCAGGATGCCAAGCAATTTTATGAGCATAGCAAAGACTATTTGATCAGTTATGAAGCCGATCACAGCTTGCTGTTTGCCATTACTAACACTTTGGTACATCATCCCAAGCGTTATCCATTTCCGCTCTACTTGGCAACGGTAGAAGTAGATGATCAAGTTGTTGCCGTAGCAATGCGGACACCTCCGCGCAAGTTAGTGCTATCTAAGATGGCTGATTTGCAAGCTGCTGAACTAATTGCTCAAGACATCTACCAACACCAGAAGTCTTTGCCTGGAGTGCTGAGTTTAGTAGCGGAAGCGCAAGCTTTTGCCTCTGCCTGGGAGGCTTTGACACAGCAACCCTATAAAGTGTCCCTTAACCTGCGAGTGCATCAACTGCAAATAGTCCAGCCTGTCGCTCAAGCATCAGGGTATCTACGGCAGGCGACGGAGAGCGATCGCGACCTCTTGGTGCAATGGAACCATGACTTCCAGATGGAAGTATTCAGGACGCTGGAGGAAGATCCCGAGAAAATGACGGAACGCCAAATACAGCGAGGAGTGGCTTATCTCTGGCAAGACCAAGCTCCTGTTTCTCTAGCTTGTGGTCGTCCTTCAACCCCGCATGGCGCTACAATTGGCCCTGTTTACACCCCACCTGAACATCGAGGAAAAGGATATGCGACTGCCTGTGTCGCTGCCTTGAGTCAGCAACTCCTTGAGCAGGGATATCATTCCTGTTTCTTGTTCACAGATTTGGCAAATCCTACCTCTAATCACATCTATCAGATGATTGGCTATCAACCTGTGACAGACTGGCGAGATTACTCATTTGATGACCTCGCTTAGTTGCCGATCCCGCTCTCCCTGAAATCTTTGCTCTAGGCCTATTTAAGGAATAGCAAAGGGGACATCAAGACTCAACCACACCACTCCAATCATCATTCTCAACGGCTGCTTTTAATTTCTGCCGACGCTCCTCTTCTGACTCATTCGGTGTCTCCTGCAAATCTAATTCATGGCTGAGAGTGTTGTCCGCCATAGCCTTGCGTAACTTGAGCTTTTTATCCTCATAAGCCTGACGCTCTGCTGTTGACATACTCGCTTGTGCCACCTCACCAATTGTTTTCGCCCAAGTTCCACCTTCTGCTTGATTCCCAGGCGGAACCTGCTCCAGTACGGCAATCCATTCATCTCGCAGTGCTTCCATTGCCTGCCGCGTCGGAAACTTAAACGGCTGAACTCGTATAAAAGCACAGGTTTCCACGCCATGCTGAGAAATGTGTCCCTCTAGCGACTGCTGCACATCGCGAGAGTAGCCGATGTACTGGGTCTGACGATCAGCATCTAAAACGGCGTAGACTCCTGCTACCTTAACTCTGTGGGTGTGCGATCGCCAATTTTCGGCTGGAACCACTTCAGCCCCCTCAGTCACCAGTGGCAGAGATGTAGGGTCTGAGCCATGCTCATCATCAGAACTATAGAGAAAACCATGTAGTCCTTGGTGAGCGGCTGGAACGTTCTGGTCTTCAAGGGGGACGTTTTTTTCGGATTCCACAGGATCAGTCTCGGTTGAGTCACTTAAGCTTGACGAGAACGATCTTACTTCTATTTAGACTCAGGGTGCGGGCACGTTAATCTGTGGGCGGAACCTCTGTTAGTTGTGGTTGAGACAGTGTTTTCGGTCAATCAGTGAGACAATCTCAGGTCAGCAAGCTCTAAAAGCAGCACTGTTTCTGCTGATGGAGCGAGTTTCCCATCCTGAGAGGACAAAATGAGTACGACTAGGATATTTCCCAGTTCTCAATTTCTTCAGCCGACAGAGGACGAACCTATTCGCTCGGTCGTTACGGAATCTAAGGATGCTGTCGTCGTTGCCTGGTACATCAAACCAGGACAGACAATTCTCCCCCATGTCCATCCCAACGGACAGGATACTTGGACTATTTTGAGCGGCAGGGGAGAATATTATCTAGATCAAGGAGGCTCTACAAAACCTATTGTTGCAGGAGATGTAGTAGTCGCCCACTTAGGATGCGTCCACGGAGTATTTAACAACGGTGAGGAGCCATTAGTTTTTATTTCAGTTGTGTCGCCAGCCAATGCGGGGTATCACCTTGTCCCCTTAGAAGATGTTTAGGGGCGATCGCTAGCTACAAAGCACTTGTCACTTTTTTTACCAACAAAAGTAGCAAAGCTTCACATTAATATTAAGAGATATTGTGATTTGACTCCTTATATTGTGAAAGCAATTGCTTTCTTTAGGCGGTTATGTTAAACAACAAAGATAGGCTTTAGGCCAGCGTGTGTTCTAATTCGGTAAGTTCCTGTTTATACTCGCGTTTTAGAGGGTGCCACTAGCTACCAAAATGAACTAGCAAGGTAAATAGGTTGATAGATGCAACTCAAAGTTGAGTGGGAATACTAAACTCATCATCACAGGAGCCTTATGGCTCAGAGGCTCGGCATTTTAGTCGGGCTTTTTTTATGCTTAGCGAATCTCAAAATTGATCGCGCGACTAGAACGCAGAATGGTCAGACAGTAAGCTGTATGACTTTCTAGTAGGTTCACGGTAAGGTATGTTCTTTAATAACCCAGCATCCAGGCAGCAATTTTTGGGGAGATTGAGTAAAAATGCACCTGGAATGGGGACTCTAAAAAAGAACTTCTAAGGCTTAGGCAATGCTGAGATTCTTCTGTCTAACTGCTGTATTGGCTGCTGCTCTGTCGCCGTTGTTACCCCGTTTCTCAACTGCTGCGATCGCTCAGGAGTTAGATGGTTGTTACATGCTTAACCCTGCTGGCCGAGCAATCGATCTGTCCAAGCTTTGTGGAAATGCTTCTGGCAGCACTCCATCTTCTAATGGCACTCTAGCCACCTTTACCAGAACGAATACTTTACCTCCAGGGCAAGTTTTTCAAACCAGAATTCTCCGGCGTGAGGCTGGCACCCCCATCATTGGCGTCACCTTCAATGGCAACCAAACCTTTGAAATGATTGTAGACACGGGTGCTAGCGGGACAGTCATCACCCAGCGGATGGCTGCTATGCTGCGCTTAGTTCCAGTCGCTAAACTCAAGTTTGATACTGCCAGTGCTAAAGGCATTGAGTTACCGTTGGGTAAGGTTCACACGATGGAAGTCAATGGTGCAACCGCTCAAGGACTGCTAGTGGCGATCGCTGGCCCTCAGCTAGAAACAGGTTTACTCGGTCACGACTTTTTCGGCAAGTACGACATCACCATCAAGCGAGACGTAGTTGAGTTTCGAGTCCGGTAGAGCTTTGCAGATCTCCTGAATCCCTAATCCATAACATGAGAACTATCGTCTGTTTAGGTACAAGAAATCGCTAAGCCAAAGAAAAAAGCATTCAGTCAGCGGCTGAGACGTAAGCCCAAATGACTGAATGCTGCCGAAGTTAGGAGATTGAACGCTGACGAACACCAGCGACAAGATTTTAGAAAGTAAAGGCAGTTCAAACTGTGCCAATAACTACATCAGAGATACAGAACTGACCTGATCCATCGAATCGGCTGAGATCGGATTAGCTGAGATCAGATCGGCAGAGGTAGAGGCAGGTGCGATCGCTGGATGGAACAGATTTAGCTAGCGACGGAAGCCCCGCGCTGTACTTGAAAAGTCAGCGTCGGGATAGGGAGTCCGGCGATGAGGAGTCTCACCCCGAACGATGCCATAGGCGGGTGGAGTAGGTGAGCGACGAATCGCCAACCTATCGAGCAAATAAAAGGCTTGAAATCTTTTCATGGCAAGGATTCCAGGGTATAATACAGATGGTTTAACAACCCACCTGACCGCATCGAACAGACAGGCAAACTTCAAAGTAGAGGTTCGACTCTTGCCGCAGACAGATCGGTAGCTCAGGGAAGCTGTTTTCTCCAGCTGGTTGCCATGGCGTAAATCCAAGAGAAGCAAAAGCAAAAGTTATCAACCTGTGGAAGGCGGGTTGCTGCCTGGGTGGTAGGCAACTATCACGGGAGTCAGTGGGATGTGCTGCGAATGCAGGCATGACCAAAACCTCCAGAAGCTGCATCAGACCAATACTTTGCTTGCAAGGTGGAGGCAGCGGCTGTTGAAACAGGAAGCCCGTGCTGTATTGCTTGCAATCAGCGTCGGGTACTTCACATGCCTTGGTATTGGATGCGGTAGATTCGACCATTGGCTTCTTCGGTGACTAGCAAACTGCCATCAGGTAGCACCAACAGACCAACAGGCCGCCCCCAGGTGGTAGGCCCACTCGGATCTAGAAGGAATCCGGTTAAAAAGTCTTCGTAATGTCCTTCAGCACGGCCCTCGGCATTGAAGGGAACAAACACGACTTTGTAGCCTGTGCCTTGATTGCGGTTCCAAGAACCCCGAAACGCCACAAAAGCCCCATTGCGATACTTCTGAGGAAATGCGTTGCCGTCATAAAACTGCAAACCCAAAGCAGCAGAGTGAGCTTGAAACAGCACATCAGGCGTACGAGTTTGAGCGGCTAATTCTGGGCGATCGCTTTTCCCATTTGTGGCATGACGGGGATCAAGCAAATTGGGAGCGAGGTAAGTATAAGGCCAACCGTAAAATTCTCCTGATTGCACTTGAGTGAGATAGTCAGGCACTAAATCGTCCCCTAGCCCATCTCGCTCGTTTACCGTGGCATGCAGCGCCTTTGTCCCCGGGTGAAAATCCAGTCCTACAGGATTCCTAAGGCCATAAGCCCAGGTTTGTTGATTCGAGCCGTCTAAATTCATCACCTGCACAGAAGCACGAGGGAGTGGCTCCGTGTCCGCGTTGCTCTCCGAACCTACAGAGACATAAAGCTTTTGTTGATCAGGAGATACGACGACATTGCGCGTCCAATGTTGGTTGTAGCCTTCTCCAGGCAGTTGAGCAATGGGTTGACCTTGACCTGTGAGCTGCTCTTGACCCGGTTGATAAGGAAACCGCAGCACAGCATTGGTGTTACCCAGAAAGAAAGCGTCTTGAGTAAAGGCCATACCTAGTGGCAAAAACAAGCCATTGCTGGGTCCAGCAAAAGTCTTTTTGACATCAGCCACCCCGTCCCCATTACTGTCACGGAGCAAGCGAATGCGATTTTGCCGAGTTTCAGTCACCAGCACCTCTCCATTGGGGGTCAACGCCAGCCACCGGGGTCTATCGAGTCCTTCGGCGAACACATTCACTGTGAAACCTGCGGGAACGCGCAGCACTGGATTATTGGGAACGGGAATGACATCCGGGCTTTTAGAAGCGCTGTTGGTGGCGTAGGGCTGGGGTAAGTCTGCCACCGTTAAGCGAATCGGAGTGGGTGAAAGCGTTTCTGTAGGAACTAAATTCTTGGGAGGTTGAGCTTGCGTCGTTAATTGCTTCGGCGAAGTTGGAGCGGGGGTCGTGGGACCCTGGGCCGCTAGGGGTGAGTTGAGCTGCGATCGCTCTGGCAATGTCGTACCCACCTGGCTACAACCTGTGGCAGTGAGGAGGAGTAGCGTCAGTGATAACCAATGAGCAGAAGCTAGGGGCACAAGCTGAGGCACAGGCATGGTAGAACTCTAAATCCAGCAAAATCAAGATCAACAGAACCTTACCTTAGTAGGCTACAGAGGTAAAAAGCGAACCCTTACCCGCCTACTTCCTCAGGCTAACAATCAATCTTAGACATTGCAGAAGACGGGTCTCCAACCTCTACTCAACGATGCATTAAGAGCCTATGTCACCAAGCCGTAACTTATTTCCTGAGGCAGAAATGAAAGTAGGGTGATAGCAGGCGATCGCGGGTTAGCATTATAGTTGAGTTAAGAGACGGCAAGAGTGAACTTCCAGAAAGTCCTAAATCTTAAAAAATAAGACTCAATCTGGTTATTCGGTCTTGGCCTCTTGTATTACTGTGAATAGCTGCTTAAATAGCCTGACAGGATACCTAACCTCAGAAGCTGACCAGCTGACGAGTTCCTAACCCTAGCGCAAAGACAACTAAGACGAAACCGAAAAATCCATGAGCGATATTCAAAAGCAAATCGAACAAGAACGGGACCAAGCGCGTGCCGTTTGTGACACCAGCGGTAGCACTTCCGGCGAATGTGCTGCTGCTTGGGATGCGGTTGAAGAACTCCAAGCTGAAGCATCGCATCAACGTCAATCTAAGCAGAAGAACTCTTTGGAACAGTTTTGCGACGATAATCCAGATGCCGCTGAGTGCCGAGTCTACGATAACTAGACCCCTAAAACACTCGTGGTTGATTCCATAATCAAGACTGCGATCATTAAAACCATCTGAAAACTCAAACTCGTGTGACAGGGTTTGAGTTTTTTCATGGCAAAATTCTGCCCCTAGCTATCCGATTTTGCCGTCAAAGTACAGTCAATCATTCGCCAAGCACTCCGAAACTGGCGGAACAACTCCTGACTCGCCGTAGTTAAGTCTCCATCCGAGGCGATCGCTCCTCCCTGAATCACCCTGCCGCCATCGGTTTGGAAGTTTAGTCTCAGCTCTCCATTCTCATCTTTATCAATGATGAGACGGCCCTGAGCGATCACCTGCCCCGCTTGACTGGAAATAGCACAACGCATTATCAAGTACTTCCAAATAATTCTTTTACTGCTTTAAGTGGCATAAGCCTCAAATTCAGCAAACTGAGGCTTATCTTCTCATAATTCTTGACTTTATCAAAACGTTCGAAGTGAAGAAATTACGATTCTACGGCAAGTGCAGCTTTATTCAAGCTCTGATACCAACACAGCCAATACTGAGAAATTGATGTAGAGATATCACGATTCAAATTATTTGTTAATAAAAGTTGCAGTTACTTGACTGGGTTGCTAGATTATGCACAGAACTACTGAGCTGCCGATCGGGCGCTGGCATCAATGAACCATCAGTCACTCTCAGAACTCACCCTTTTTGTCACTCAATTAAGGCAAGGAATTTGGTTCTTGGGCATTCCATCTTGGCTATTTGGTTTCGTTGATCGCAGCGTTGCCTCCTGGGCAGATCAGTCCTTGTCTGCCGGGGATTTAATTCAAGTATTCACGGCAGCATTTTTCTTGGTCAGTTGGCTATTGCTGAAACCAACTGCCAAGCTACTTCCCTAAGTTCTCTCGACGCATGGTGAGGAGTACTATGACTAGACAAATGTGCTGGCTACCCGTGGGGCAAAAGGATGACGAAAAGTTGCTGCACTTACGCATGCAGCCGCATCAACCTTGGCAACCTTACCAATCTTTTCCTCAATATGCCGTGCCCGACTATCAAGTTCCAGGGGGTTCCAAGGGTTGGGCAACTTATCAAAGATTACTAAGAGAAGGTTGGACTTTAGTCTCCACAGCGACGGCTCAATCACAACTTGTGGCCCATCGCCAACCCAGTCAACCTAGTCATAGATACTAGCTTTATAGATAAAACCGAAGCTAGGTTTGAGGCTCTAAAAAGCTGTAAAGAATCTCGTCTGGATCGTCGTACATGTCGTCATCATCATCATCTGCGACAGTTAGCACCTCAGGCTGGATGTGATTCGCCGCACTTTGGGGTTGAGCAGAGTTAGGTGGGAATTGCCCAACGGAAATTGCTGACCTCAGAGTTGGAGTAGATAGCTGAGGAGTGGCGATCGCCTGCTTTAGGGCTGCCACTTGCTCGTTGAGATAGGTCACTTTGGCTTCTAGACTCGCAATTCGCCCTATGGAACTATCTACGGCTGGTAGCTGGTTGGGGAGGGGGATGGAGCGAAAATGGGCTTCCAAAATTTCAACGATGGCTGCTTTTAGCGATCGCTTGCCTCGACTCGCTTTGTAGGCGTTAAGATGCTGTCTTAATTCGGGCGATAGCTTAACGGAAACTTGATGCTTATCTTTTGCCATTGCTGCTCAAATAATGGGCGGGTAATACGATCGTAGCGCTGGAGAAGACAATCTCAATACAACTACCTCTTTGGGATGTAACATTGCTGTCAACTTCCGGCTGCTTCCTCACTTAGGAGAGAAGGCAAGTAGAGACATTTTCGCTTTCATTAAGTAAAGAAGCAGCAAGAGCTTGAGGAGTTGGGCAGTGTTAACTGATCACGAGCATGTACGGACCGAACAAAACAGAATTAGACGTAAGGATCTCATCCGGAGTTTGACGATTGGTATCTTACTGGGGATAGTAGGCGGTCTGCCTATTGGCTGGTTTGCTCACCGAGTTTACTTCCAGCAACGAACGGCACAAGTTTTACTCTGTCGTCAAAATCATATTGGGCAGCCAGAAGTTGAGCTGAAGTCACTTTGCGGCTCAGTCTATTAACTCAGTTGATATAGCAATCCCATAGGGTTGTGAGGGGTACCTCCAGAAACGTGTCTCTCACAAACCACCAACCCTATTTAATTGGATACAGCCGTTCGCCTGTAGCAGCGTCAAATATAAATAGTTGAGCGAAGTCAATTTGCAGACCCAAGTGATCGCCTGGGCACACCCGAACCTCTGGACTAACCTGCAAGTTGATCACTGAATTCGCTGCATTAGCTGAGCTTGCGGGTAGAGCAGCTCGAATCAAGATTTCTCGTCCCAGGGGTTCAACAACACTAACTTCAACGGTTAAGTGTGAGTCTTGTAGGTCAGACACAACACGCAAATACTCTGGCCGAATACCGAGATCAACTGCTTGACCTAGCTGGAGAGAAATTTGGGTTGCGATCGCTGAAGGACAAGCAAAAGATTGGTCTGTCAGGTGAAACGCTGCATCCTCATAGGTGGCAGAAATAATATTCATGGGCGGATTGCCCAAAAACGTCGCTACCATCCGATTAGCAGGACGAGCATAAATAGTTTGGGGAGCGCCAATCTGTTGAATGTGGCCTTGCTTCAGCACTACAATCTGGTCCGCCAGGGTCATAGCCTCCACTTGGTCATGGGTGACATAAATGGTAGTGATACCCAAGCGTTGGTGCAGTTGCTTTAGTTCAGCCCGCGTATCATCGCGCAATTGAGCATCCAAGTTAGAAAGCGGCTCATCTAGGAGAAAAACTTGCGGCTTGCGAGCGATCGCCCGTCCTAACGCCACCCGTTGCTGTTGACCGCCAGAGAGTTGCTTCGGTTTGCGATCGAGCAAATGGGCAATATCGAGCGATCGCGCCACCGATTTCACTCGTTCCTGGATGGTTTGCAAGTCAGTTTTTCGCATCTTCAAGCCAAAGGCCAAATTTTCCGCCACGCTCATGTGGGGGTATAAGGCATAGTTCTGAAACACCATCGCCACATCGCGTTGACGTGCGGGCACTTGATTCACCAGTCGCTCGCCAATGTAGAGATTGCCTGAAGTGGCTGTTTCTAACCCTGCGATCGTGCGTAGAATCGTAGACTTGCCACAACCTGATGGCCCTACCATCACCCAGAACTCGCCATCTGGCACCTCAAAGGTGATGTCTGCGATCGCGACTGCCTCTTTAAATTGGCGGGTGATTTCCTCTAGTCGAACCTTTGCCATTGTTTGCCCAACTTGTCCCTGCGACTTGCCCCACTGCGATCGCACTTTAGCTCAAAATCTACTTGGGTTCCGGAGATTGATAGGAGTTACGTTGGGCGATCGCTCAACTTGCCAAGACATTTCTCCGGTAATTTCCCCTCCGGAGGTGTGGCTTTCCCCTATACCTCATACCTCAATAAAACTTTCATGCCTTGGTCAAGTAAGCTAGAATTTATTAAGTCTTCTTTACAGGAAGATTTAAGCTTCTTGCGGGAAAACTTAATTCAAGAAGCCTTGACTTTTCTCTAGAATCCTAGCTCTTTATTCCTTAACGCTGGAACTTTTCTATGTCTCTCCCCATCCGCAATGTCGCCATCATTGCCCACGTTGACCACGGCAAAACTACTCTTGTCGATGCACTGCTCAAACAAGCTGGCACATTCCGTGAAGGAGAAGAGGTTCCGGATTGCGTCATGGACTCCAACGATTTGGAGCGAGAGCGCGGCATTACTATTTTGTCGAAGAACACTGCGGTTCGCTACAAAGAAACCCTAATTAATATTGTTGACACCCCTGGTCACGCAGATTTCGGTGGTGAAGTCGAGCGTGTCCTAGGCATGGTGGATGGCTGTCTGCTGATTGTAGACGCCAACGAAGGCCCCATGCCACAAACTCGTTTCGTACTGAAGAAAGCTCTGGAAAAGGGTTTGCGTCCCATCGTATTGGTCAACAAAATCGACCGTCCTCGTGCTGACCCCCACACCGCAGTTGATAAGGTCTTGGATCTGTTCCTAGAACTCGGTGCTGACGACGATCAGTGCGATTTCCCTTACCTGTTTGCTTCGGGTCTGGAAGGCTACGCCAAAGAAACTCTAGAAGAAGAAGGCGTAGATATGCAGCCTCTCTTCAATGCCTTCCTACGTCACGTCCCCCCACCTGTGGGCGATCCTAGCAAGTCACTGCAATTGCAGGTCACCACGCTGGACTACTCTGAGTACGTAGGTCGGATTGTGATTGGCAAAATTCACAACGGTACGATTCGCGTTGGGCAGCAAGCAGCATTGGTAACTGAGACGGGTGAAATTGTTAAAGCCAAGATCAGCAAGCTGATGGGCTTTGATGGCCTAAAACGGGTTGATATTGCAGAAGCGACCGCAGGCAACCTTGTGGCAGTGGCTGGCTTTGCCAATGCCAACATTGGTGAAACCATTACTTGCCCCAACGAGCCTCAAGCGCTGCCTTTGATTAAGGTGGATGAACCAACCTTACAGATGACCTTCTCGGTAAACGACTCGCCGTTTGCGGGCCAAGAAGGTAATTTCGTCACATCTCGTCAGGTGCGCGATCGCTTGATGCGAGAACTAGAAACCAACGTAGCTCTACGGGTTGAAGAAACCGATTCTCCCGATCGCTTCCTGGTTTCGGGTCGGGGTGAATTGCACCTGGGCATCTTGATCGAAACCATGCGCCGGGAAGGCTATGAGTTCCAAGTATCTCAGCCGCAGGTCATCTACCGCGAAGTCAGCGGTCAACCTTGCGAGCCGTTTGAGAATTTAGTTCTCGATGTGCCCGAAGAAGCAGTCGGTAGCTGTATCGAGCGTTTGGGTCAGCGTCGCGCTGAAATGCAAAACATGATGGTCAGCCCCAACGGTCGGACTCAGCTGGAGTTCGTAGTTCCGGCGCGTGGTCTGGTGGGCTTCCGGGGTGAGTTTATGCGGCTGACTCGTGGCGAAGGCATCATGAACCATAGCTTCCTCGATTACCGTCCTTTGGGTGGTGATATTGAGGCCCGCCGCAATGGTGTGCTGATTGCGTTTGAAGAAGGAACCGCTACCTTCTACGCTATGAAGAACGCTGAAGATCGGGGTGCTTTCTTCATCACGCCAGGTACCAAGGTGTACAAGGGCATGATTGTGGGTGAGCACAACCGCCAGCAAGACCTAGAACTCAATATCTGTAAAAGTAAGCAGCTGACCAACCACCGAGCTTCCGGGGGTGAGGAACTAGTACAATTGCAAGCTCCGATTGATATGAGCCTAGAGCGGGCATTGGAGTATATCGGTCCCGATGAGTTGGTGGAAGTTACCCCCCAATCCATTCGTCTCCGCAAAGTCACCAAGAAACTAGCCAAGCGTTAAGGTATCAATCATTGTTAGTTTCAAAAGAGGCGTGCAGTTAGCTGTGCGCCTTTTTTAGTGGGAGCTATCAGTTGTAAAAATCCTCAAGGGGCAACATGCCTGGAGGGGTTGACATCCATAAATCTATATAAACGGCTTAACTACGGCTTACTAGATTAAGTGTTTTCCCGGTGATTTTAAGAACTAAGTTAGTGGATTCTATAGGCACAGGCAAAAACGCGACTGACTTTTAACTGTGCAGTCACCAAGAATTACGCTGAGCAGCACCCTAGTTCATTACCAAGGAAAGGAAAAGCCAATCTATGAGAGACAAGCTTAGAGAGCTTATTGGGCAGCCAAACGTTTGGCTCTGTCTCGGCGGTACGAATACTTGGATCAAAAACGTCCAAATTCTTGATGTGACGAATAAAACGGTGACGTTCCGATATGAGGACGAAACTGAGAGAGAAAAGAGACTTTGGGAAAAGACAACTCGAATCAAAAATATTACTGAAGTAGAAGTCAAACTTGTGGCGTATCCCAAAGACAGCCAAAGAGTGGCTCACATCAGAGGTAAGCTCTCCAATCTCTTAGAGCAAGAGATAGAGCAGGAATAACTGAAAGTAGCATTTTAGGTAGGACTGGGCAGTGGGACATCGCCGCCTAAGCCAATGCTTACCTCTCTGAATCTCGTCTCAAGGTGTGTTATCTACCTTGCGATCGCGTTACTACAGCTTTTCATTAAAACGATCAAAAACAAAAAAGTCGAGGGTTATTAAACTCACCTCGACTTTTTTGTGCGTTGAGGAAAGTGCCAGGAGCCACCGATCGCACCAAATAATGCAGTGTGTACACTCCACAAATCTTCACGGGTCTAAGTCGTAGAAAACGATTTGAGTTGCCACCGCTTCTGGTGTGGGAGGTGGAGCACTAGCCGATGTTTGGAGTGGCTGGGGTGAAGCTACCGCAGCGGCTGGTTTCTGATATTGCTGTTGATGCAGGGCGATCGCTCTGGCAATGGCTTGCTGCCGCCGTTCTTGGTCACGAGAAATGCTATAGACATTGTTGCCGAGACCAGGGGCATTCCACTGACCTGTATCTGGGTTCAGAAACGATCGCGTCCTAGCCCACAAGACTGCATCTGAACCCCGCAAGCCCATTTTGTGAGCAGCCTCTAGCCAGTCGATATAGCCGCCGCGATCGAGAGCTGCTAAGGGAGCTTGATTCGCTAAATCGATTGCATTCAGTTCCTCTTCCAGGTTTAACTGCATGCCTTTGGCGGCGGCTTGCTGTCGCACCATTGTGGCTTGCTTGGCTAATCGTTTGAGCTGCTTCTCATCCGCTGCTTCCGGAGAGGGGGCACCATGCTGGTAAGAAAAAGAGCCGAGATTCCAGACACCGTTGCCTGGATCTACATGTCCGTAGTAAGCCCTGGTGCGATCGCCCATCGGGGTTCTGGTACCCTCAGCACTACCCACAGCTTTGGCAACCAATGAGTTGACACCTCCCTCAAACAAATCAGCGGGTGCAGCTGGCACTGGTTCAGAATCAGTGGCTGCGATCGCAGAGGTAGTCCTAGGGGAACTGGGGTTGGTGGTAGCTGGGTTGGGCGGGGCTGGGGTTTCTACAGCGGGTGGGGCTAGGGCAAAATCCAGCTCACTTTCTCCAATTTCTGTCGCAGGTTCTAAGGCAGTAGAGGGGGACGTAGGAGCCTGACTTAAACCCTGAGCCATTGCAGTGGCCGCCAAATGTTGTTCAGAGGAGAGACTAAAGTCTAAGCCGACATCATCTGCTTGTGCAGCCTGAGCTGTGCCCAGCGTGACCACAAGCAAGCTAGCGGCAACAAAATGATGCTGTTTCATGGTTATCTGGTTTGATGCTGTTTAAGAGTGCGCTCCAAAATGCTTCGAGAAGGTTCGACAAAAGCCCAAGTGCCATTGGGTTGTTTTCGCAGCGCGGCAAACTGTAAGTAGGTACCCGCTCCAATGACATCCCCTCGGCGCACATCGCCTACCTGGGGTTGCTTCAGGCCACAAAGTCGAAATAGGTAAGCTGGCACCTCATCACTAGAAAACAAAACACAGTTACCTTGGTACGGCTGCACCGACCCAGTAAACGGCGCAAACACGGCTTTACCCCCTAAAAAAATGGAAATATCGCCCAGACCTCCGGCAACTTGATAACCCGCGATCGCGCTACCCGGTTGGAGTTCCCAGGTTTGAGCCAATTGGATTTTCTGAGGGGTTAATTCTGTGGTTTTCTGACGAGAGCAACCGAAGCGCAGCAGGGCCAAGATGGCGATCGCCACAGCCAACCTAACGAAAACTAAACCGATACCCCGCATACTCATCGCCCTCATACAAAATCACTAACCAAGTCTGGGGGTCAAACTCTAAGGGATAAGCTTCTCGCTCGGCCTTGACACCAGCGCGGACTTCTAATTTCGGTAACTTGCAGTAAGGGGCTTTCAAAATCCCCTGTACTTTGCTTTTGCGATCGCGCTCTGGAATCGTGAGAAGTTTGGCTAATTGTTCTCTAGAGAGCGTGGACTTGGATTGCACAATTTCTTGGCAAACTTCGCCATGATTTTTGGCTTTGACAACTCCATGCAAATCCAGGAATAGACTCAAAACTGCGACAACCAGTCCACTCACGAGCAACGGTTTGAAGAGGGATTTCAAATCTAGCCTCTGAAAGCGATCGCGTTTCATCTGTCCTTCGCCCCTGGTAATGCTTCGACTCTAGAACCTAGCTCCATCCTCACCACCACACCTGCCCTACTGCCCCAGATATTGCAAAGATTCCAGGCATTAGAGCCGCCCTCCCAACCACAAACCCGCTACGACCAATAGCAACCGATAGGCCCAAGGAACGCCAGTGGCTGAATTGAACACAGCTTGGTACGTGGTGAGTAGAGCCACTACAGTAATGAGCAGCATTACAGGTGGCCAAAAGACGGGATAAGCCTGAATCAGGGTTTGTAAACCTATGCGAGCTGCTGCTGCGATCGCCACCCAAATAGCAGCATCACTTAGGATGGCCGACATACCCACGGGTAGCTGAACTCCAGCCCTGAACCAGCGACGCACTTGCCGCAGCCAACGGTGAGCGTTCCACCGGAACTGAGAGTTTCGCAGAGTCCGGGTTGGATGACTACGAAGACGGAGGCGAGTTGGACTTTTTTTCCGCTGCTTCAGTCGCCGTAATAGTTGAGCCGTTGAGGTAGCGTTCTGCTTGGCTTGGGCTAGATCCGCCGTCCCACTCGCCTGCTCAGAAACCGCTTGGGCTAGAGGGACTGCGTTGCTCAGCTCTGGGTTTAGGGTTCCAGAAGGCTCCGAGTAGTTTTCTTTAGTCATGGTTTTAAGCTGTGCCATCGCTGCTCTCAGTTCGGCAGATAACTGCTCAACCCGAACCGCTTGCGCTTCAATTCGCTGAGCTATATCTGCTGACAAGGCAGAATCTCCACTCGACAACTTGGGCTTAATGCGTGGGCGATGCAGCGGACGCGGGGGCGTTACAGTTGAGGGAGGCATTTCTGCCAGAGGTGGCAAAGATTCAACAGTTTGACTATAAGATTTTTCGATCGCAGTAGCTCGGCTGACTGCATGAGCTAGCTGAATCATGCGATTAGCGGGGAACGATGCAGATTGCTTCAGTTGACTGCGTCCGGTCCAGGTTCTGTTTCTTCGAGTTGGAGCAGGTTCTTTCATGGCACTGGGGGTAGCTAACTTCGACGCTCTAGGGTGAATCACCTTAATAGTACAAAAGTACTATTAAATAACAGGACTATACTATAAAACTTGCAACAATGTCAGCCGTATTCCGAGGCGATCGCTTTTTACAGCAGTTAGAACGTAAAAACTGTAATTTCCTACCCTAAAACTGTTCTCAGTGCTGCTAAATACAGTACTGAAGACGAAATTAAGCGCAAAATTTAAGAGCATTCTTCACCCGATTCGCCTAGCCCAGTCCGAAAGTATGCTGCTCAGCCGCGCATCCTCTTTCTAGAACGGGAACTTTAGCTATAGCCTTCCTAACGTTGCTCCTGAAATTAAGTCGCCAGCACTATGTATGCTCAAGCCATCAAAATTTTGCTAGTAGAAGATAGTCTGACTGACGCAACCTTTCTACAAAAGATTTTGCAGATTGAAACCAGTGTTGCTGCTTGGGAAGTGGTACACATAACGCAACTGAGCGATACGCTCACCTACTTGCGCGAAGACGAATGTGACGTTGTCCTCCTAGATCTTTTCCTTCCCGACGAGCAAGGTTTAGAAACCTTACAGCAAGTTCAGGCCACTGCCCCTAACATCCCAATTGTGGTCTTGACAGGACTCGATGATGAGGCGATCGCGATTGAGACCCTACGGCAAGGTGCTCAAGACTATCTCGTCAAGGGTCAAATTGAAGTTAATTTATTGGTGCGATCGATTCGCTACGCCATTGAACGCAGCCAAACGCTCAAAACCATGCAGCGGCAATCAGCCGCGATCGAAGCGGCAAGTGATGGAGTGGCAATCCTAAACCAAGATGAACAGTTCATCTACCTCAACCAAGCGTACGCCGAGATTTATGGCTATGACAGCCCAACGGATTTACTAGGGAAAACTTGGAGGCTGGTTTATGATGACGCTGATCTCAAAGGGATGGCCCGCCGAGCGGCCTTAGATTTGCAAGATAAAGGTTCTTGGCGGGGCGAAGTGATCGCTAAGAAGCAGGACGGTGAAAAATTCTATCAAGAGTTGTCGCTGACTGCGATTGATAAGGATGGTTTTGTCTGCATCGTGCGAGATGTCACAGAGCGTAAACGGGTTGAAGAGGCATTACAGTTTACGCAATTTACCGTAAATCATGCCGCAGAAGCCGTGATTTGGACAGAACCAGATGCTCGCTTTGTCTATGTCAATGAAGCAGCTTGCCAGATGTTTGGTTATACCAAAGCAGAGCTGTTAATGATGACAGTTTTCGATATTGCTCCTGCTTTATCGCCCCAAGATTGGCAAGCAGATTGGGGCCGACTCCAACAACAAAGCTCTTACACACTGGAAACCTTGAACCGTCATAAAAAGGGCCATTTTTTCCCGGTGGAGGTAACTCGTAACTATTTAGAATTTCGAGGCCGAGAATACAACTGTGCTTTCATGCGCGACATTACTCAACGCAAACAATTTGAACAAGCGCTGCGTGAGAGCGAACAACGGTTTCGGCTGTTGGCAGAAAATTCAACAGATATGATTTCACAGCATGCCCCTGATGGCACATTCCTCTACGTCTCGCCTGCCTGTCACTCTTTACTAGGCTATGAACCGGAAGAACTACTAGGTCGCTCCGCCTACGATTTTCATCATGTGGATGATTTAGAAGCAGTGCGCCTCATCCACGACACCATCTTAGAACTGCCAGAAACCTACTCAGTGTCTTATCGCTTCCGCCATCAGCAGGGGCACTATGTCTGGCTAGAATCAACTGCAAAAACGATTCGGGCATCCGAAACACAAACGATTCAAGAAATCCAGATTTCTTCACGCGATATTACCGATCGCAAGCGAGCTGAAGTCGATATTCACAACGCCCTGGCCAAAGAAAAAGAACTCAGCCAACTGAAATCTAATTTTGTCTCAATGGTTTCTCATGAATTCCGCAACCCACTGAGCGCGATCGTGTTGTCAAGTGAGTTACTAGAACGCTATGCCCACAAAGTCAACGAGGAGCAGAAAGCAAAATATTTCCAGCGGATTCATGCAGCAACTAAACGCATGACCGAGTTACTCGACGAAGTTTTGATTATTGGTCGGGCTGAGGCTGGACAACTAAAGTGTCAGCCCATGCCGTTGATCCTAGAAGACTTTTGTCAGGAGTTAGTAGAAGAATTGCGCCTCACTGTAGGCCAACAGTATCCGTTAGTTTTTACTAGCACCAATGACGCCACAAACGCTTATATGGATGAAAACTTGTTGCGGCATATTTTGGGCAACCTAATTTCCAATGCTGCCAAGTACTCTCCCCTTAATAGCAACATCTATCTAGATGTGTCTTACGAGAACGACTCTGTAGTTTTTCAGATTCAGGATCAAGGGATTGGCATTCCTGAAGAAGATCAGCAGCGGTTGTTTGACTCATTTTACCGAGCGACCAATGTAGGAACGATTCCAGGAACAGGTTTGGGCTTGGCGATCGTCAAAAAATGTGTAGATGCTCACCAAGGACAGATTTCGGTCATCAGCCAGTTAAATGCGGGAACCACGTTTGCTGTCACATTACCGCTACACAGTTCAGCGCCTGCCTGCACAATTCCCCTTGATGCGCCAGCGTTTGATCAGGTCCAAGAATTAGCCTGAGGACTAGGAATTAAGGAATAGGAATAGAGTGTAGCAAGCGATCGACGATCGCCCGTCCACGCTGCCCTCTGGCAGGAATGATGCGATGCGACAGGACATGGGGGGCCAAAAGCTTAATATCGTCGGGAATGGCATAATCGCGGTCTTCTAGAAAAGCCAAGGCTTGTGCGGCTCGTTGCAGGGCAACGGTTCCCCGTGGACTCACCCCTAGATTAATTTCCTCATCTTCGCGGGTCGCTCGAACTAAGTTCAAAATGTATTGCTGCAAAGAAGGCTCTACTTTGACCGCAGAACACAAGCGTCGTAATTCCTGAATATCTTCTAGAGATAAACAAGGTTTTAATTCGTTGACGCTAACGCCAGATTGCAAGCGTTGCAACATCTGCAATTCTTCTTGCTCACTGGGATAGCCCAGCGTTAGAGAGAGGGCGAAGCGATCCATCTGGGCTTCGGGTAGCGGAAATGTACCTTGGTACTCCACTGGGTTTTGAGTGGCAATGACAAAAAACGGGCTTGGGACAGGCCGAGAAGTTCCATCTACTGTCACCTGCCGCTCTTCCATCACTTCTAGCAGCGCTGATTGGGTACGAGGCGTGGCTCGGTTAATTTCATCGGTCAGTAGCACGTTCGCAAAGACAGGCCCTGGGAGAAACTCAAATTCACCAGAGCGGGGATTCCAAATATTGGTGCCTGTAACATCGCTGGGCAATAAATCAGGGGTGCACTGCAAGCGCTGGAATTTACCGTCAATCGAGCGCGCTAAGGACTTAGCCAACAGAGTTTTACCAACTCCCGGCACATCTTCTAGTAAGGCATGCCCTCCAGAGATGAGCGCGACTAAGACTAATCGGATGGCATCGGCTTTCCCCACAATCGTTTGACTGAGATTTTGAGTTAGCCGTTCAATACGCTCTCGCATGACTGGTTTTTGCTCCCTAAGGGTGACCCTTGATTGATCATGTCAAAATTTAGCCTGAGTGAGGATGGGAAGTTTACTGGATTTACTTCCTCAATGAACACTTCAGGCTGCTCGATAGACGTTGGCTTAGACACTAGGTGCGGTAGCCAAGAGCGATCGCGCAGTTAAGCAATCTGCTTGAATCTGATTTTTTAACGCCTCTAGAGAAGCAAATTTTTGTTCTGGGCGTAAAAAGTGCTCTAAGCTGACGATCAACGTCTGACCATACAAGTCCCCGTCCCAATCTAACAAATGGACTTCAACAGTGCGACTGATGCCATTCAAGGTAGGACGATGACCAATATTCATCACTCCTAAATGCGGGCTGGGCAAGTGGCTGAGCGTAGGACTGTGTACGCGAACGGCATAGACTCCATGTTGCGGTACAAACTTTTCGGGCGGAAGCTGAAGATTAGCGGTAGGAAACCCAATGGTTCTACCCAATTGCTGCCCAAACGCGACTTGGCCCACCAAAGTATGGGAACGTCCTAAGAGGCGATTGGCTCGGTTTAGGTCGCCTGTTTGCAGAGCCTCCCGAATATTAGAGCTACTGATGCGCTCATCTGCACAGGTGCAAAGCGGAACAGGGGTAACGATAATCCCAAAGGTGGCGGCGATCGCTTGTAAATCTGCGGCAGTTCCAGTACGTTGCCGCCCAAAGCGAAAGTCAACTCCCACACTAATTTGCTGAGCCTGGAGTCGTCGGACCAAAATTTCTTTGACAAATGCTTGGGGGCTTAAATCTGCCAACTCGCGATCGAACGGGAGTAGTACAAGTTGCCGAATCCCCATTCCTTTGAGCTGTAAAACTTTTTCGTTCAGGGGCGTCAACAACGCTCTGGGTTGCCCAGAAAAGAATTCTTGAGGATGGGGATTGAAGGTGACGACTGTAGGATAAGCCAGCTCAGAAGAATTTAAGACAGGTTGAATTACCTGCCGATGCCCTCGATGGACGCCGTCAAAATTTCCTAGGGCGACAGCAGTTGGCGTTAAAACAGATGTTAGAGAAGAAGTGACCCACACGCTTTACATTTTGACACATAGCAGGAGCTTGTGAACGAAAAGATTTGGCTGACCAGAAGTCTCGCAGCAGAGTTCGTTAAGCCGAGGCAGAGATGGTCGCCTCGACGACCGATGGTTCTAGTTCTGCTTCGGGCAACGTAGCGACAGTGGTGAGCTGAATCGATAATCCTTCCCAAGCCATCAGGCTATTTGGAAAAACTCGTGCTACCTGTTCTCCCACCTGATCGAGAAAATCATCATTGTGGATCGGGTCGTGGTGGAAAATAACCAGCTTTTTCACCCCTGCCGCTTTGGCTACCTTGACGGCTTCTTGCCAGGTAGAATGCCCCCAACCAACCTTACTAGTCTTGGGTGAGTGGTATTCTTCGTCGGTGTAAGTGGCATCGTAAATCAAAACATCGGCTTCTCTGGCCAACCAGAGTGCGTTTTCATCTAAGCGGTCTGGGAAATGCTCCGTATCGGTGACGTAGGCAACTGCATGATTCTTCCAACTGACTCGATAACCAATGGCTTCACCAGGGTGATTCAGTGGTGCATTTTCGATGGTGATGTCGTCAATTTGCAGAGGCTGGCCAACCTCAATGCTTTGAAAATCCAGCTCGGCTCCCATCACTTGGAGGGGCACCGGAAAGTTAGGGTGAAGCATCTGATCGTTCAAACGCTGCTCCACATCGGAGCCATTCGGCGCGATCGCCCCATAGATATGAAAGCGATTTCCTTTAATAAAAGCAGGGGTAAAAAAGGGAAAGCCTTGAATATGATCCCAATGAGAGTGCGTAAAAAACATGTAAGCTTCTACAGGCATAGCGGATAACATGCTCTGCCCTAAAACCCGCAGGCCAGTGCCACCATCAAAGATCAGTCGATGACCATTGACGCGCATCTCAACACAAGGTGTATTGCCGCCGTAGCGAACAGTTTCAGACCCAGGACAAGCAATACTGCCCCTGACTCCCCAAAAATTAACTGTAAATTGGTTATGCATGCTCTAGATGAACTTGATTGCAGATTAATGCGGAGTCCTCATCAGCCCGATGGCTCACTGACCTCACCCTGGCCTCACACTGGCTATTACAAACGTTGAATCTACAAATAATTTAGTTTGGAGAAACTCCTGTATGATTCCAACTTAATTAAAATTGTTCCCTTTGTTAGTGATCGAAGCCCTACTTTTAAGAGATTTTCGCCACTTGACAGAAAACTCCTGCCCGAAAGACCTATTTATTTCTGCGATTAAAGCAATGGATAGTCCGGGAACTTTACTTGCCACTTCTGTAAATTGGTGAGTCCGTCTACAGAAGTTAAGTTGTATTGGAGTGGAGTAACAGTAATGTAGTTGTTACGAATGGCTTGCACATCCGTAAGCGCCTCGTTACCCTCTTTGAGATCGACTTCATCCGTGACATCCTCTAGCACTTCTCCCGCCAGCCAATAGTAGGTTTTGCCCCTAGGGTCTAGGCGTTTCTGAAAAATGTCTGTGTAACGTCGAACGCCTTGGCGAGTAATGGCAACACCCATGATGTCTTGTAATGGGACTGCGGGTACGTTGACGTTTAGCAGGACGAGCTTAGGCAAGGGGTGTTGAGCCAGTTGAGTCAGTAAGGTTTGCGCGAAGTGTACGGCTGGCTGAAATTCTTTACAGCTAAAACTGGTCAAACTAAAGGCAATGCTGGGGATTCCTTCAATTACCCCTTCCATCGCCGCTGAGACTGTGCCTGAGTAGAGCACATCAGTCCCCAGATTAGAACCGTGATTAATGCCAGAGAGCACAAAATCTGGTGGATTGTCCAGCAGTGCTCCTAAAGCCAACTTAACACAATCTGAAGGAGTTCCTGAACAGGCCCAAGCCTTGACGCTGGGATGAAAGACTGATTCGACTTCTTCCGCTCGGATGGGGCTATGCAGGGTTAAGCCGTGGCCTGTAGCCGATCGCTCTCGATCGGGGCAAACAACTGTCACTTCATGACCTGCCTCAGCCATCCCATTCGCTAGGCTGCGAATTCCTAAGGCATAAATGCCATCGTCGTTACTAACTAGGAGTCTCATGGAGTAATTCGACGCAATAATATAAGGTCAACGGATCTACCAAACTTTGATTGTGCGTAACGTCTTCCCGACACTGACCGCTTAGACGGTACAGCGCGGACTTTGCAAAAGCCCAGGAAGTTTTAGTAACCCGCCAGCCATCTTGCAAGATAGCCAGGAGCCTCCAGGCTGTATTACCGACAACCCGATTGTTTTAATATTTCTCGCCCCGTTCAAATCAGCATCCCCGTGCCAGCCACAATGACCACAAGCAAACCACTTACCATTCCGGTACGACTCCCCTTGGATGGGGTGGATGCGCAGGCATTGGTGGCAAGTTTGACTGGTATAGGCAGGATTGACCATCACGACCTTCACCCCCGCGCCCAAAGCCTTGTACTCAATAAACAATCGCAGTTGGTTGAAGGCCCAACTGTTCGACCGTCTCCGCTCGGTTTTATTGCGGGGTTGTTGGTTTGTGCGTTCACGGATACCCGTCAAGTCTTCCAGCGCAATGCTGGCTTGCTTAGACTTGGCAGTTTGAACGAGACTTTTCGAGATGTTGTGATTCAACCAGGCTTGAAATCGACGCTCACGACCAGACAACCGTTGCAGCAGTTCACGCACTCGACGGCGTGTACTGCGTGTGCCCTTACTGGCTTTGTGTTGGAGCTTCGCTCTCAAGTTGGCATAGTGGTCACGCACTTTGTGGAGACTCTTGCCTTCCCAGGTTTGCCCCTCAGAAGTATAGGCAATGTCAGTCCTGTCCAAATCTACGCCCAAAACATCTTTGTTCTTTTGCGGTGGCGGTTCCGACTCCAGGCAGATTTGAAGGTAGTAGGAACCATCCTGCCGTTTAACCAACGTGGCAGATTTTGGGCTAGAGCCTTTGAGCGCCCCGACTTGGTAGTTGCCAATTGCCAATTCAAACCGCTCACGACCCTCAACCGTGGTGAGCGAAACCGTCCAGTCCTTCTCTCGAAACGAAAAGATTCGAGCGTCGTACGTGACAAAGCCAATCCTGAATGCTTTGACTGGGCGGTTCTTTTTCTTCGCAACTTTTCGAGAGCCTGCCACTCGTCTGCATACCTGTTGAGCCAGGTTGCTCGACAGACCAAAACGAGCGCGAACTTCGTAATAGCAAAGAGATTGCAGCTTCACTGCATTGACTATCTGCTCAGGCGTGTTTTGGTTAACCCAATTCAACGCAAGCCCAAAAGCATCGAGTGTCGCATCCAGTTTTTGGGCTTGCGACTCGTCGACCTTGAGTTTGCAGGAGATAGTCAGGACTTGACTCATGCCCCTATTTTACCTCATCAGAAGAAGTTGTCTGTATGCCCGATAGATTATTGTCCGACTCCGTTCCTACGCCGGACTCGCATTCCTGCCGACGCTCGGCTTCGCCAGAGTGCGGGACTCCTGCTGCTTTAGCTAAATTCCGAGGCAATAAATTGACCCCAGCTGCCAGGGGACAAAATGCTACCTGGGGAAACCTTGTCCAAAACAGAACGCTAGCCTCTAAACTGACATTATGTAGAGCGACGTTTCACGGGTAAGCGTTGCACTCAAGATTATTGTTTTACGAACCACCCCTAGCATGACTCATCAGACTAGCGATCTGGAAGCCCAATTGGAAGCGCTGCGCCAAGAAGCGCAACAGGCGATCGCCACTGCCGAAACTCTGGATCAATTAGATCAACTCCGTGTCAAGTACCTGGGGAAAAAAGGCCAACTCTCCCAAGCCCTCGGTGGTATGGGCAAGCTACCACCTGAGGAGCGTCCTCGGATTGGTGCTTTGACCAATGAAGTCAAAGAAGCTTTGCAAAATGATTTAGATGCTAAGCGCACAGCTCTCCAAGCAGCCCAAATTCAAGCCCAGCTCGAAGCTGAGACTCTGGATGTGACAATGCCGGGACTGTATCGGCCTCAAGGGCGAGTGCATCCGCTGAACAGCACGATGGACCGAGCATTGGATATCTTTACGGGTTTGGGCTACACCGTGGCTCAAGGTCCAGAAATGGAAACCGACTACTACAACTTTGAAGCGTTAAACTTCCAACCAGACCATCCAGCCCGTGACATGCAGGATACGCTGTATTTGACGGATGGGAATTTGTTGCGGACTCACACCTCGACGGTGCAAATTCGCTACATGGAAGAAAATGACCCATCCATCCGAGTGGCAGTGCCAGGACGGGTGTATCGCCGGGACACAGTGGATGCCACCCACTCCGCTGTCTTTCACCAAATCGAAATTTTAGCTGTGGACGAAGGGCTGACCTTCTCGGATCTGCGAGGCACAATCAAAGTCTTTCTAGAAGCCATGTTTGGTGATGTGCCCATCCGCTTCCGTCCGAGTTTCTTCCCCTTTACCGAACCCTCGGCAGAGGTAGACGTGCAGTGGAAAGGACGCTGGTTAGAAGTTTTGGGTTGTGGCATGGTAGACCCCAACGTCCTGAAAGCAGTTGGCTATGACCCAGAAGTTTACACTGGGTTCGCGGCAGGCTTTGGGGTAGAACGTTTGGCAATGGTACTGCACCAGATTGATGATATCCGGCGTCTTTACAACAGCGACCTGCGATTTCTGCGGCAGTTCTAGCTGGATGAGGTCTAGTTGGTTGAGGGGTAAACTCAGGTGCCTCAAACCTGGGCAGTGACTCGATCTTGCGAAACCAAAGTGGGTGGAAATTGCAGGCAATGGTTTCGCAAGAAGGCTGTGGCGTCCGGCACCGCTAAGGGAGGACTGAGCAAGTAACCCTGGATGGTCTGGCACTGGAGCGATCGCAACCGCTCTAGTTGAGCTTGAGTTTCCACGCCCTCAGCAATCACATTCAGATTTAGCCCTTGTCCCAAAGCAATCACAGCACTCACAATGGCAGCATCTTGAGAATTGATCGATAAATCCCGGATGAAAGACTGATCAATTTTGAGGGTATGGAGCGGAAATTTCTTCAAATACCCTAACGAAGAGTAGCCT
Organism: Trichocoleus desertorum ATA4-8-CV12; assembly: GCA_019358975.1. Lineage (NCBI taxonomy): Bacteria > Bacillati > Cyanobacteriota > Cyanophyceae > Leptolyngbyales > Trichocoleusaceae > Trichocoleus > Trichocoleus desertorum. The sequence goes on along the minus strand of JAHHIL010000010.1, from coordinate 52,358 downwards.
GCGCCAAAATCATCCATCGCTAGGGAAACTCCCATTTTCTCTAAGTCATGCAAAACTTCACAGGTAGAGTCAGCATTTTGCATGACCGTTGTTTCGGTAATTTCAAGTTCTAAGAATTCAGGCGAGAGTTGGCTTTCGGCCAGAGTGCGAGCGACAATTTCGACTAGTTCAGGTTGTTGAAATTGCCGCGCTGATAGGTTGACAGAGACCCGCGATCGCACAAATCCCGCCTGTTGCCATTGCTTTGCCTGCTGACAAGCAGTTTGCAGCACCCATTCTCCAATCCGCACAATTAGCCCATTTTCTTCAGCCAATGGAATAAAACCCTTCGGATCTAGCAACCCCAGCTCTGGATGCTGCCACCGCACCAAAGCTTCCATACAAGTAATCTGTTGGTTGAGCAGATTTACTTGCGGTTGGTAATAAACCACAAACTCACCACGCTCTAGAGCATGATGCAAGCCACTTTCTAGCTCCAAGCGAGCCGATGCCTGAGCATTCAAAGCCGTAGTGTAGAACTGGTAGTTATTTCGCCCCTGGTCTTTGGCCTTATAGAGAGCGGCATCGGCGTTTCTGAGCAATGTGGGTACATCTTCGCCATCTTGCGGATATAGAGCAATGCCAATGCTACTGGTGATATAGAGATCGTGTCCCTCCAAATTGAAAGCAGGTTTGAGCGACTCTAGAACCCGTCGAGCAATTTTGCTAGCCGCTTCAGGACAGCTGAGGTTAGGCAATAACAGCGTAAACTCATCTCCTCCCCAACGAGCCACAACATCACCCTCTCTAAGGCAACTAGCAATGCGCTGAGCCGACAGTTGTAAAAGGTGGTCTCCCACGGCATGGCCCAGAGTGTCATTGATAGTTTTGAATCGATCTAAATCGAGAAACATCACCGCCAAATTTTGACCACTGCCTCGCGCCTGAGTTAGGGATGGCAATAGCCGATTGTTGAAACAAATCCGGTTGGGCAAGCCTGTGAGTAAGTCATGAAAGGCTTGATAGCGAATGGTGGCAGCCGCTTGCTCTCGCTTCAAAGCCCCGCCAATGCTGGCAGCCATCGCAATCAAAATAGATTCTTCACTCTTTGACCAGCAGCGTTCTGTCGTACAGTCGTCGAAGCCGATGTAGCCCCAGAATTGCTGATCGATCAAAATTGGCACCAGTAGAATCGAAAGAATTCGATCTAGCGCCAAGAGTTCCTGCTCAGCAGCAGGAAAGTCACAAGTCAGGCCACTGATGGAGTGACCCGTTGATAAAGCTGCATACCAGCGGCTGAGACCAAATTCCTGGTAGGACTGGTTTTGCGAATGCGCTTGATGAATGGTGGGGGCGATCGCCGACCGCGTCCATTCAAACCGTATACTCATCGCCAACTCAGCCGTGACAGGATGGAGATGATTTTCGTAGATATAAACCCGATCCACTCCTGCTGCCGTGCCTAGAGTGCCTATTGCTTCCGCGATCGCGGCTTCATAATTAGTATTGGTTAATAGGTGCCGAGTCGCTTCTGCTACACCTTGCAGCAACCCCTCACGCTTATGCAACTCCTCCTCTGCTTGCTTGCGGCGGGTGATATCCTCAACCGTACCTTCATAGCCAACCAACTGGCCTCGATCATCTCGGATGGTTCGAGCATTTTCGGAAATCCAGATCACGGTACCATCTTTGCGGTAGATCTGTGACTCAAAGCCCCATACAGCTTCCTGGGTTTGAATCAGATGCATAAATTCAGCTCGGCTGCTAGGGTCAACGTAAAGTTGCTGCTGGATATCAGTTAAGGTCGCCTTCAACTCCTCTGGCGAGTCATAGCCATAAATCGTTGCCAGCATGGGGTTAGCCGTCAGATATTGCCCATTGGTCGTCGTTTGAAAAATCCCCTCAACCGCATTCTCAAAAATGCTCCGATACTTCACCTCAGCTTGACGGAGGGCTTCCTCAGCTCGCTTACGCTCCGTAATATCTTTCACCGCCCCTAAAATTCGCCCCACTCGCTGTTGCACCGCATCCCACTCTGGTCGGGCATAGTCCCGTAACCAACAAGTAGCGCCAGATTTGGTGATAATGCGATACTCCAGCACACTAGGCTGATTAGCTGAGATATTTTGAGCAAATGGATAAGTTAGCGCTAAATCCTCTGGATGAATCAGACTGACCCAACCGCCTAACGCATTAATTTCATCCAGCGTGTAGTCAGTAATACGATAAAAAGCTTCCGTAGCCCACTCAGTTACCAGTTGGCCATCCGGTTCAATTCTGACCGAGTAAACGTAGTCAGATGCCATATCCGAAATAGCCCGATGGCGGGCCTCACTCTCTCGCAGCGCTTGCTCTGCTTGCTTCAGTTGCAAAATCGCACCCAATTGGGCTGTTACTGCTGTCACCAATTCCACCAAGCGCTGATCTGTAGAGCGCGCTTCAAACATGAAAAAAACGAGGACAGCCACCACTGCCCCTCGCGCCAAAATGGGAACGGCCAGACTCGCTCTGAGTCCTGCCTCTAGAGCAATTTCAGTTCTCAAAAAGCTAGTTGGGGCTTCCTGAGAAACATCTTGAATCCATTCTGGTTTTTGCTTCGCCCAAACTCGTCCAGGCAAACCGACTCCAGGTTGGAACTGCATCTCCTGACTGAGCGTTCTAAACTTGGAGAGCGAGGTAGATTGGCTGTACCAAGCCGAACTACATTGCAACTGAGTTTGGGTTGAGTCAGCTAACCAAGCCTCGCCGTACTTCCACCCTGTGGCTTCGCATACCTGTTGCAGCGCCACCTGCAAAGCGGTTTCCAAATTGGCAGACTCACTAATAGCCAATGAAATAGTTTGTAAGAGTTTGGTTTCTTCCTTAACCCGCTTGAGCAGGGAACTCGCTTTGGTCGGGCTCTGACTTGCATTTACAGAATCTTGTTGCTCAACCATGTCTTTCGAAGTGTTGCTCACTGCCAGAACGGGCTGCCAAACCCAAACAAATCTAAGTAAAGTGTAATTTTTTTTACCCATCCCTCTCCATTCAAGCGAGAAAATTAAGGACTGTCAGCAACAAACTACACAAAACAAGAATTATCACCAGCAGGCTCCAAGCAAAAATCTAAGTAGGTAATAGTATTGTGGCCAGCATATTACCTGTTGTAGCTTGTCTTAATCCAGACAAAAAGGCACCCCCTACTCATAGTAGAAAGATGCCTCATAACTTCAACCACTAATCCAAAAAGCCCTTTTGGAGGGGGACTGGGGGACGCAACCGTCCCTCAGCGGGGGTTTGGGGGCAGGTGCCCCAAGGGTTCGGTTCTTACCTAAAAATTGACAGCTCAAACTCGTTGCTGCTCCAGGAGTTTGATCGAGCCCACCCTTTACCGAGGCCCCAACCCAATCGCGCCCGCATAGATTGCCTGCTTACCCAACTCATCCTCAATCCGGAGTAGGCGGTTGTACTTCGCCACCCGTTCACTGCGGCAGAGCGAGCCCGTCTTAATTTGACCCGCACGAACCGCTACAGCCAAATCCGCAATCGTCGTATCTTCGGTTTCACCAGAACGGTGACTAATGACGGAGCGGTAACTGTTGCGGGTGGCTAAATCGATCGCCTGCAACGTTTCAGTCAAAGAACCAATCTGATTCAGCTTAATCAAGATCGAATTGCCTGCCTTCTGGTCGATCCCCTGCTGTAGCCGAGTGGGGTTGGTGACAAATAAATCATCCCCGACTAGCTGCACGCGATCGCCCAACTTCTGAGTCAACAACTGCCAATGTTGCCAATCATCTTCATGCAAGCCATCTTCAATCGAGACGATCGGATACTGACCTGCCAACTTAGCCAGATAATCAACCATCTCGGCTGGGGTATGAGCAGCGCCATCATAGACATACTGACCGTCTTTGTAGAGTTCGCTCGCGGCTACATCCAGCGCCAATGCTACTTGCTCTCCAGGCTTGTAACCCGCTTTCTCGATCGCTGCTATCAATAAATCCAAAGCTGCCTGATTAGACGCTAGGTTGGGGGCAAAACCACCTTCATCCCCTACCCCCGTTAGCAATCCCTGAGCCTTTAGGACGCTACTGAGCGAGGAAAACACTTCTGCTCCCCAGCGCAAAGCTTCACGAAATGAAGGAGCCCCAATCGGGACAATCATAAATTCTTGAATGTCCACATTGTTATCTGCGTGCGCTCCACCATTAATTACATTCATCAGGGGCACAGGCAGCAGGTTCGCCAGCGGCCCACCCAAATAACGGTAGAGCGGCAGACCTAGAGCTTCGGCACCCGCTTTAGCCGTAGCCAAAGAGACCGCTAAGATCGCATTTGCCCCCAGATTGGCTTTATTTTGCGAGCCATCTAGATCAATCATGGCGCGATCGATCGCTTCTTGATTCAACGCATCACAACCCATCAAGCGAGGCGCAATTTCTTCGACGACGTTCTGCACCGCTTTCTGTACACCCTTACCACCGTAACGGTTTGAGTCCCCATCGCGTAATTCATGCGCCTCAAAGCTCCCTGTTGAAGCACCGCTGGGAACCTGTGCAACTCCAACAGCACCATTCTCCAGATACACTTCCGCTTCAATAGTCGGACGTCCGCGTGAGTCTAGGATTTCGCGCGCCCGAATGGAGTAAATGGCGGTCTCTGGTGTATCAATCATTCCCTCTGTACCCTCTGAATAAGCAGAATTGCAACTGGCTTCAACCTGGCGGTATGTTGACGATTCACCCGCTGGCGGTCAGCCTAAAATGGCAAACAGCCCGATTGTTAGAATACGTCCAAACGGACACCCAAAAGTGATCTTAGAGAGTTCTGAATTTTAGACTGGTAGTTTTACTTACGGATCTGTCCCAGATTCCGGTGAGTGCTCAAACAAAAAATGTAAAGCGGGAGAAAAAATCATGCGACTACTCCACACAATGCTGCGGGTTGGCGACCTAGAAGAATCACTCAAATTCTATTGCGACATCTTAGGCATGAAGTTGCTGCGTCGCAAAGACTACCCCGGTGGCCAGTTTACCCTTGCCTTCGTAGGGTATGGCGATGAAATTGACCACACCGTGATTGAGCTAACTCACAACTGGGGAGTGGAGCAGTATAATCTCGGCGATGCTTATGGCCATATTGCCATTGGTGTGGATGATATTTACGCTACCTGCAACACCGTTAAGGAGCGCGGTGGTAAAGTTGTGCGAGAACCAGGGCCAATGAAGCACGGCTCCACTGTGATTGCTTTTGTGGAAGACCCCAGTGGTTACAAGGTGGAATTAATTCAGCTTGGAACTCAAGGCTCAACATCAACTCAGCAAAAAACCGAGCCTGTGACAGCTCACTAGCCAGTTGCGATCGCGGGTAGAGTGCGGCATGACCCTCTAGCTCACAACTAGTCAGTACAGTGTCAGTACAGTAATTGACACTCCCACGGCTAAAGCACGTGGGATTCTTGGCTCTACGAAACCACTTAACTTAGAGTCCTTGCGTCATCTAGGCCAGAGGTGGGATTCTCCCCAAGCGTGACTTCGGGCATGCCCTACCCTAGTTGCATTGCTGCAAGTCCTGTTGAGATTGAAACGCATTGGTTTCAAAAACTGATTCGCCTAGTTCCTGTAAATCTTTTACCTGCTGCCAGGAGGAAGCTAGAACAATGCAGCAGAACCGCATAGATTTAATTGCCAAGGTTCAGCACGTCTTTCGACAGCCAGGTTTTTTGAGTGGTTGATTACCTTTGCCACTAGAATGAGTATAGCATTTACCTATACAAATGAGCGGAAGACAGTTAAACATTAGACTCCCAGAGCACGAAATTAAGATGCTTGAGTGCTATGCCAAGAAAACGAAAAGAACCAAGACAGATGTGATTCGAGAGTTCATTAGGTCATTGGACAAGTAGCCTACCTAGCTGTTCGTCTTCGACTCACCGCCTTATATCCCACCGCCAAAGCATGTGGGTTTTACAGCGATTTCTATAACTTGACAGTAAATAACTTGTGAAGGTCAGCCCTAAGTTCCGGTTTTTAGCTGCTATTTAGGAACTTCCTGGATAGCAACCCCTTGAAGGAGTGGCAGAGTGAGGAGAATCCATTGGGTCACTGGAGGGCTGGGTAGTCTAGGCCTTCTAGCACAGTTTTCGATGAATGCTCAGGCTAAATTACCAAATACCCCAGAGCCAGCCCCAAAACCCGCTATAGATGCAACGATAGACATCCCTCAGCCGCTCATTCTGCTTCAGGGCGGGGTGTCTAACTCTAACTTTGCTGCTCCTGCCTTGACAAAGGCACAGATTGAGACCAGCCCAACGCAGTTAGAGTTTGCCTCTAATGACGCGATCGCCCCCTTAACCGTCGCCCCCTTAGCAATAACTCCCTTAACCGTCGCCCAGCCAGCAATCCCAACTTTCTCGGACTTGCTCCCATCTGCCGCAGCAGCTCCAGACATCAGCGATCCAGCAATGGCTCAAGTGAATTCTGTCTCAGAGCTATCAGATGTACAGCCGACCGACTGGGCCTATCAAGCCTTGAAATCTTTGGTAGAGCGGTATGGTGTGGTTACAGGCTATCCGGATGGCACCTTTCGGGGACGGCGATCGCTGACTCGCTACGAATTTGCCGCCATTCTGAATGCCGTTTTTGCTGAAATTAATGACTCCATTACCGGAGGCCGTCGCACTGATTTAGAGCCAGAAGATGTTGAGACGTTGCAGCAGTTACAAAGCAGCTATGGTCTAGCTTTGAGTAACTTGCGCGATCGCTTAGCAGGCTTGGATGGACGAGTCACTGAGTTGGAAGCCAACCAGTTTTCCACCACAACCAAACTACAAGGACAAGCCATTTTTGCCCCCACCCTAGGCACACAAGCTTCACTAGAGTTGGTGTCACGAGTGCGGCTAGACTTACTCACAGCTTTGCAACCGGATGCTCTCTTGCTAACCCAACTAGAAATGGGTAATGGAGCCACTGATGCGATCGGTGAAGTGCATAACCGTGACCAAAATTTGTTAGGAACCATAGGCTTATTAGCTGACGGTGGCGGATTAGAGTATATCGAAATCGAGCAGACACCACGAGTCCGCAAGCTTTACTACACGTTCCGCCCTCGACCGGACTTGGTGGTCAGCCTTGGCCCTAAAATTGTGCCCAGCGACTTTATTGATCGCAATCCCTTTGCTAATGACTCCGCCGTTGACTTTAGCTCTGGCTTTTTCATCAACAATCCCTTGATTGTGCAAAACCAAATCGATCGCTTGGGTGGGGCTGGTATTGCCTTAGATTGGCAACTCTCTAGCTCTTGGGCCTTGCGATCGCTCTACGCCGCAGCCGATGGCGACAGCCCTCAGAAAGGCGGGTTATTTGGCGATCGCAATCAAGCCAGCGTGGAACTAGAATACACCCTGAGTCCGGCTGGGAGCGTGCGCTTACAATACACCAACGCTACCCTTAACGACACCCAAATTGAAGCCATTGGGATCAATGCAGACTGGGCTTTTGATCGGACAACGGCAGTGTTTGGCCGCTACGGTTCTGGATCTTACCAAGGCTTTAACTCGGTGTTAGCCAGCAACTTAGATTTACAGCCGCAAACCTGGGCTTTAGGCGTAGTATTTCGCAACTTAGTGATTCCAGGCTCTTTAGCGGGGGCTGCCGTCGGTCAACCTTTCATCACCAATGATTTAGGGGACGCCACCCAAACCAATTTTGAGCTGTTCTATAATCTCTCCATTAATGAGCACCTAAGCATCACGCCAACTTTGATGTGGGTGGCTAATCCAAACAACGATGCGACCAATCCTGACGTTTGGGAAGGAACGCTACGGACAGTTTTTTCCTTCTAATCCAGCGATCGCCTAAATTTTGCGGGTAGAAGATGCGTGAAACAGGCGAAATATCCGGTGAGATGGCGTAGGGCAGGTTGTTATACTAAACGTCTGGGGACAAGCTTTTTCACAGGAATTCTTTTTAGAACATGCAGCCCACCGACTCTAGCAAATTCACCGACAAAGCCTGGGAAGCGATCGTTAAATCTCAGGAAGTAGCCCGTCGCTTCAAACACCAACAGCTAGAGGTGGAGCATTTAGTCGTTGCTCTCTTGCAGCAAGATGGACTGGCGAGCAAAGTGTTTGATCGAGCGGGTGCAGATTCAGCCCGACTCCTCCTGCAATTAGAAGAATTTGCCCAACGCCAACCGCGCGTCACAGACGATGGGCAGCTCTATTTGGGTCGGGGGCTAGATTTGCTGACTGATCGGGCCGAAGCCACACGAGAATCCTGGCAAGATAGTTTCATCTCAGTTGAGCACCTACTCATTGGCTTTGCCGAAGACGAACGCATTGGTCGGCGCTTGCTCAAGGCAGTTAATCTAGACGCCAAGCAACTAGAAACCGTAATTAAGACAGTTCGGGGTAGCCAAAAAGTGACAGATCAAAGCCCTGAGTCTCGCTACGCTGCCCTAGAGAAATATGGTCAAGACCTAACAGAACAAGCCAAATCAGGCAAGTTAGATCCTGTCATTGGTCGCGATGACGAGATTCGTCGAGTAGTTCAAGTCCTGTCACGCCGTACCAAGAATAACCCTGTCCTGATTGGAGAACCCGGAGTCGGTAAAACGGCGATCGCCGAAGGGTTAGCTCAACGTATTGTCAACGGCGATGTCCCCGAATCCCTCAAAAACCGTAAACTCATTTCGCTTGATATGGGTAGCCTGATTGCGGGCGCTAAGTATCGCGGTGAGTTTGAAGATCGCCTACGGGCTGTCTTGCGCGAAGTTATGGACTCCGACGGGCAAATTGTTCTCTTCATTGATGAACTCCATACCGTGGTTGGCACTGGAGCCAGCCAAGGCACTATGGATGCGGGCAACTTGCTCAAGCCAATGCTAGCGCGGGGAGAATTGCGCTGTATTGGAGCCACTACGCTTGATGAGTACCGCAAATACATCGAAAAGGACGCAGCTCTGGAACGGCGTTTCCAGCAGGTTGTGGTCAATCAGCCTAGCGTTGAAGATACCATTTCTATCCTGCGCGGCCTAAAAGATCGCTACGAAACTCACCACGGTGGGGTGAAAATCACCGATGCGGCCTTAGTGGCGGCGGCGACTTTATCTGATCGCTACATTGCCGATCGCTTCCTCCCAGATAAGGCCATTGACTTGATCGATGAAGCTGCGGCCAAGCTGCGGATGGAAATTACTTCCAAGCCCGTCGAGTTAGAGGCGATCGATCGTCGTTTGATGCAGCTAGAGATGGAGAAACTGTCCCTAGAAAATGAAGGTCAACGCGCGATCGCAGGTGGTTATCGAACTTCACGGGAACGCCTGACTCGAATTGAGCAAGAAATTACAGAGCTGAGTGAAAAACAGCAACAGCTTTCTGGTCAGTGGCAAACTGAGAAAGAAGCCCTAGAAGGCATCAAAGCTTTGAAGATGGAGGAAGACCAACTCAGAGTCCAAATTGAACAGGCGGAGCGGGCTTATGACCTGAACAAGGCAGCTCAACTCAAATATGGTCGTTTAGAATCGGTGCAACGCGATCGCGAATCCAAAGAAGCGCAACTCCTAGAAATTCAATCTCGCGGCTCTGGTCTCCTGCGAGAGCAAGTCACCGAGGCTGATATTGCTGAGATTGTCGCCAAGTGGACTGGCATCCCTGTCAATCGTCTCCTAGAATCAGAGCGGCAAAAATTGCTCCAGCTAGAATCCTACTTACATCAACGAGTCGTGGGCCAGGATGAAGCGGTAGAGTCAGTATCCTCGGCCATTCGTCGAGCTAGAGCAGGGATGAAAGATCCCGGTCGTCCGATTGGTTCTTTCCTTTTCATGGGGCCCACTGGGGTTGGTAAAACTGAACTGGCTCGCGCCTTAGCTCAATCCTTGTTTGACACCGATGATGCCTTGGTGCGCTTAGACATGTCGGAGTATATGGAGAAGCACTCAGTCTCTCGATTGGTTGGTGCGCCTCCAGGTTACGTCGGCTACGAAGAAGGGGGGCAGCTATCCGAAGCAGTTCGACGGCATCCCTACTCTTTGGTGCTGCTTGATGAAGTTGAAAAAGCGCATCCAGATGTGTTTAATATCTTGCTGCAAGTACTCGATGATGGTCGCATTACCGACTCTCAAGGTAGGCTGGTTGACTTCCGCAACACTGTGATTGTCATGACCAGCAACATTGGCAGCGATCACATTTTAGATGTTTCAGGTGATGACTCCAAGTATGAAGAAATGCGGGTTCGAGTGTTGCAAGCCCTGCGATCGCACTTCCGCCCCGAATTTCTCAACCGTGTTGATGACATCATCTTGTTCCATCCGCTCAACCTGGGCGAATTACGCCAAATTGTCGGTATCCAGATCAAACGCATCCAAAAACTACTGTCCGACCAAAAAATTACCCTGGAACTGACAGAAGCAGCCCAAAATCACATTGCCGATAGTGGCTATGACCCCGTTTACGGTGCTCGTCCACTGAAGCGAGCTATTCAGCGGGAACTCGAAAACCCGATCGCCAATAAAATTCTTGAGGGTGCTTTTGTTGAAGGAGATATTGTTACCATTGATTACCAGAGTGGTAACGTAATTTTTGAGTCCAAAAATGACAGGAAAGTTCTAGAACTTGAGACAATGTCTTCCAAGAAAAATTGAAGCTCTTAGTCCTGAACGTTTTTCTACGCAAAAGCTTCTATTGCTCTATAGTCAGTAGGGATGAAACTAGTTTAACGGTAGGAGATCTTTATACCTCCGATACACCTTCTTAGTGCTATTAATTAGTATCTGTGAAAACTGTGTGGGTAGTAGTCCGCCTATCAAAACTTTAAATAGGACAATTACTACGACTCTTGATTGAGTCATGATAGAGCTATCGGCACTAATTGACCGCCAGAAATAGCGAGCAGCTTGCAAACTTCTTTGTTGGGTAGGTTGACCCTCCAAACACTTAAAGGTTAAGTATTTGTAGATCTCGCTCAAGCTACGCTTCTTTAGCGATTGCAATTCCTCTGGCGCTTGACTGAACGCTCGTTCAATTACTTGTAGACAAGCTGCTTCTAACTTAACTACATTACTGGAGAGAGAGTTTGTAGAAACTCGATATAAAATTTGTGGAGCCGTGACCACTACAAAAGGATATTTAGCTGCCAGTCGTATCCACATGTCCCAGTCTTCAGCTGAGGAAAGAGTCTCATCAAAATTCCCTACTGCCTCTAAAGCTTCTCGACGAATGAGGGGGTTAGATCCGTGCTCTAAAAAGTTAAGAACTAATATTTTACTATAGACATTCCCCTCCCATGTTAAACGCCTACCTATATGTAGGAACCGATTAGATTCATCAACGAAATCGCTCCAACTGTAAGCTAAACTTGCTTGTGGGTTACCTTGCAACGCTTTTAGCTGGGATTCTATCTTATCTGCTGTCCATAAATCATCGGCATCTAAGAAAGCGATAAATTGCCCCCGTGAGTGTGAAATTCCACGATTCCGAGTGGCAGAAAGACCGGCATTTTGATATGAGAATACCTTAATTCTGGAATCCTGAATCCCAGAAATAATTTCTAAGGTTTTATCCTGAGAGCCATCATTAATTATAATCAACTCAAAATCAGAAAAGGTTTGAGACAGAACAGAGGTGATGGTCTCTTGGATTGTTTTTTCACCGTTATAGACTGGGATGATAACAGAAACTATTGGCATGCTAATAAGCCGATCCATAATCGATTAGGAAGCAATAGGGACTCAAGGAATTTAAACTTGAATATGGCCTAATAAGGAGCTAGTGTTAAATAATTTTTCGTGCTTAGTTATTAGAAAGTGGGCTCCTTTGGAGGGTAATACTGTGATTAATATAACTTTAAAGATTACTTTCATACTAATTCTGAAAAGAAGTAAATCAGAACTATGTTCTATAGCTTTCAAAAGGTATAGAATAGCCAAAAAACTTATAGATCGTTTTGGATAGCCTTCCAAAACTCTATAAGTAAGATATTTATATAAATTAGATTTACTGCATCTTTTCAGGCTTTGTAAAGAAGCAGGAGCTCGGCTGAAAGCCTGCTCAATAACTTGGAGACAAGCTGTCTCTTGCCGTAAAACATTCGTAGACATAGAATGAGGTGAGAGCCGATATAAAACATGAGGATACGGTACAGCTACGAAATCATAATGTTTTGATAGCCTCAGCCACATGTCCCAGTCTTCGGCAGCAGAAAGAGATTCATCGAAACCTCCTACTGCTTCAAGAGCATATCGGCAAATTAAAGCGTTAGAGCCGCTTTCCAAGAAATTTGCGAGGAGAAGGTTGGGATATACGTTACCAGTTATTGCAATGCGACTGCCTATTCGTACAAAATCACCAAACTTATCAATCAAGTTAGTCCAACTATAAGCCACTGCTGCTTGAGGATGCTCTTGCAGTATCTTCAAATGTTTACTTAACTTATCAGGAGCCCATAAATCATCTGCATCCAAGAAAGCAATATACTTGCCACAAGAGTGGCCAAACCCGCGATTTCGGCTAGCTGACAACCCAGCGTTAGAATAGGAAAAGACTTTTATTCGAGGATCTGAAATACTAGCGACAATGTCTAGTGTTGAGTCTTGAGATCCGTCATTAATAATAATGAGTTCAAAATCTACAAAGTCTTGAGCCAAAACAGACTCAACTGTTTCCTTAATAGTTTTTTCTCCGTTATAGACTGGGATAATTACAGAAATAGTAGACATTTCAGCTCAACTCCATTATCTACTTGTAGATTTGCTACAAGCCCTCCGGATCTACGCGCACATAGCCTAACAAAGCTCTAGAGTTAGCTAGGCCTTTAACTTCTGAGAGTATGAATTTAGCGTACTTCGAAGGTAGAGCAGTAATAATTAAAATGTTAAGCACTATTTTTAAAACAATCCGCCTCCTCATTAAAGCAGGATCATACTTAATAGCATTATAAAGGAGCCAAGCAATCTCCAATCCTCTCTTTCTACTAAGAGGTTCATTCATAATTCTAAAAAGAGCACACTTATAAAAATTAGCAATACTGTGCTGTTTGAGAACTGCCGATAGCGGCTCAGGAGCTTGATGAAAGGCTCTCTCTCTCACAGCCAAACTAGTTTCTTCCATTCTGCGAATGTTAGTACACATAGAATTAGAAGAAAATCGGTACAGAACATGTGGTGCTGCCACAGATACAAACTGATAACGAGCTGCTAGTCGTAAGTAAAGATCAAAATCTTGACTGGCAACTAACGATTCATCAAAACCGCCAACTGCAACATAGGCCCCACGCCGAATTAGTGTATTGGAGCCGCTAACTATAAAACAGCATAATAAAAGTTTTGCATATACCTTACCATTAGCGACTGTATAGTCTCCTTGACCTAAACGCTGACCCGACTGATCAATTATGTCTGTCCAACTATAAGCTACTTGTGCTTGCGGATTTTCCTGCAACGCTTGCCATTGAGCCTCTAGTTTTTCAGGGGTCCAAAGATCATCTGCATCCAAAAAGGCGATAAACTCGCCAGTAGTCTGAGCAAAACCACGATTACGGCTAACGGCAGCACCTGAATTAGGATAGGAAAAGACTTTGATCCGAGGATCGACGATGTGCTCAATAACATCTAAGGTTTTGTCTGTGGAGCCATCATTGACGATGATTAGCTCAAAGTCTTGCAAAGACTGCTCCAAGACGGAGGTCACAGTTTTTTGGATCGTGGTTTCGGCGTTATAAGCTGGAATAATTACAGACACTAAAGGCATAGTAGTCCAGATATTGCTAACTCAAGAAAAGACCATTTCTGTTAATGAGTACGGGAATCCGAACGAATTGAGTATGGAGGTCTTAGATCCAAACTAAAGGCGATCGCTCACAATCATACTTGAAACAATCTAAACTCAACCGTTCACTGAACAACACCCATGGCAACTATTCTGGAACAGGGCAACATCAGCATTCATACTGAGAACATCTTTCCAATTATCAAGAAGTGGCTCTACTCCGACCACGAAATCTTTCTACGAGAGCTAATCTCAAACGCCGTTGACGCGATTCAGAAGCTGAAGATGGTTTCTTACGCTGGGGAATTCTCTGGCGAGGTGGGGGAGCCGGAAATCCAAATTACGCTTGATAAAGACCAGAAAACCCTCTCTGTCTCTGATAACGGAATTGGCATGACGGCGGAGGAGGTCAAGAAGTACCTCAACCAGGTAGCCTTCTCCAGTGCGGAAGAGTTCGTTGAAAAGTACAAAAACTCTACTGACCAACAAATTATTGGTCACTTTGGCCTTGGGTTTTATTCCTCGTTTATGGTGGCAGCACGAGTTGAGGTTGATACTCTCTCCTACCGGGAAGGTGCCCAAGCGGTTCACTGGTCTTGCGATGGCTCAACCGAATTTAGTCTCGAAGAATCTTCTCGATCCCAGCGGGGGACTACGGTAACCCTAACTCTTCAAGAAGAAGAGTTGGAGTATCTGGAGCCTTACCGCATTAAGCAGCTAGTTAAAACCTACTGCGACTTTATGCCAGTGCCGATCAAGCTGGATGGCGAGCAGATTAATCGGCAAAAGGCTCCCTGGAAAGAATCTCCTAGCAACTTGACTAAAGAGGACTATTTAGAGTTTTATCGTTATCTTTATCCTTTCCAAGAAGAGCCGCTTTTATGGGTACACCTCAACACTGATTACCCTTTCGTGGTCAACGGCATTCTTTACTTCCCTAAGCTGAAGCCAGATGTAGATGTGACCAAAGGGCAAATCAAGCTGTTTTGCAATCAAGTTTTTGTGAGCGACAATTGCGAAGAAGTCATTCCCCGGTTCTTATTACCTTTACGGGGTGTGATTGACAGCGTTGATATCCCGCTGAACGTTTCTCGCAGCTTTTTGCAAAACGATCGCACGGTCCGGAGAATTGCGGACTACATTGCTAAGAAAGTGGGCGATCGCCTCAAAGAACTCTATCGAGATAATCGAGAAGAATATGTCCGCTGCTGGCAAGATTTAGGCACTTTCGTCAAGTTTGGTTCCATCAACGACGACAAGTTCAAAAAGCAAGTCGAAGATATTCTAATCTATCGCACCACTGCTGATTTGAAGCCAGCCAGTGCTGATACGCCTGCGGTGGAAGTGCAGTCTGAAGAAGGAGATGCTTGGCAAACGGTCACTCCTGCTCCAGAAGCCAGCTCAGGACCATCCTACACCACCATCAAGGAATACCTAGAGCGTAACCAATCGCGCCAGGAGAATCGAGTCTTTTACTGCACCGATGAAGTGACCCAAGCGACTTATGTAGAGTTGCACAAGAAGCAGGGATTAGAAGTCCTATTCATGGACTCCTTTATTGATACCCACTTCATCACCTTCTTGGAGCGGGAATATTCTGAGGTTAAGTTCTCGCGCGTGGACTCCGATCTCGATGACACCCTCATTGAAAAAGATCAAGCTGCCGAAATTGTTGATCCCAAGACCAACCAAACTCGTGGCGAGCAACTGAAGGAATTATTCCAAAAAGCCCTCAACCGACCCAAGCTGATCATTCGTACCGAAAGCTTAAAGTCGGACGATCCGAAAGGAACCCCTCCCGCGATCGTACTCTTGCCAGAAGCTTTGCGTCGCTTGCAAGAAATGAATGCTTTAATGCAACAACAACTCGCCCAGTTTCCTGAAGAGCACGTTTTGCTGGTAAACACAGCTCACCCATTGATTCAAAATCTGATTAATCTGAGCCAAGGCAGCATTATCCAGCCGGAAGGTCAATCTGATTCCAGCGAACTCGCCAACATGATTTGTCAGCACGTCTACGACTTAGCCCTAATGTCTCAGAAAGGCTTTGATGCTGAAGGGATGAAGGCATTCGTGGAGCGTTCTAATCAGGTGTTAACCCGCCTGACAGAGCAAGCAGCGAAGTAAGCCAAATTGAATCTGAGATCAGTGAGATAGAGGTGCGATCGCGCCTCTATTTTTTTCGACTCAGTCTTTCCGCTACCCTGAAGGGAATGCCCCACCTCATCAGCTATGCCTAAACTCCACCCCCACGTCAACTACGAATTTTTACGCCAAGGTCAATGGTTGCTGGGAATTGGGCTATTGGCTCTCGCAGTTTTTATTGTCTTACCCGAAAGCTATGGGCTGATGGTATCTTGGCCTTGGGTCGCTCTGTGGCAGTTAGGCTTTTTAGCGATCGCTGCTTGGCTTTTGTGGCGCTTAAGGCAGTTTCAATCTCCCTTTCGGCTCTTAGGGCATCATCTTGACTGGGCTGTAGGTTTGAGTGCAGTTTCTGTAACACTTTCCTCGCTATTTGCTTTTAAGTCGTTACCCTCATTTTGGTATTTGGCGATGGTGGGGGGGTATGGGTTAACCCTTTACGCTCTGACTAACTGGTTAACAGGGATGACAAAAGATGCAACAGCAGCGGAAGTAGCGGAGAGCGACTCCTCCAACCATCGGCGTTGGTGGCTTTTAAATGGGCTTGGCATTGCTGGCTGGTTAACGAGTGGCATTAGTGTGGTGCTGTGGGGGCTATATAAAAATACATTTACAGAACCAGTTAACCCTTACCCTCTAGGACACCACAATTTTGTTGCTGGCTATCTTGTCCTTACCTTGCCTGTGTTGTTTGTTTTAGGGTGGAGACAACATAACTGGTTGCGGTGGCTGTGGTTTGGTGGGACTGGGTTAGCGATCGCCGCCTTATACACTACGGGATCGCGGGGAGGGGCTTTGGGCTTCCTAACTTTGTTAATGCTAGGAACTGCCGCTCTAGTGATAGAAAATTGGCATACCAAATCCCTACGCCAGCCAGCATTTCGTACATTAGCTGCTGTTGGGGTTAGCTCTGTTGTTTTATTGGCCTGTGCTGTGCTAGTGCTGACTAACCCTAGAGTTCAACGCCTGACCTCAGCAATACTTTCAGGTAATACCGAAGGAAATGCTCAATTTCGCTTATTTACGATCGAAGCTGGGCTTCGCTTATGGCAGCATCACCCCTGGCTAGGCATCGGATTAGGCAATACCATCAAGCTCTATGATGTGTACCGACCGATTGAAGCTGGGATCACTGCCTTTCGGGTACAGCAATTACACTGCACACCCATTCAACTTTTAGCAGAACTAGGATTATTAGGCTTAGGAATATATCTGTTATGGCTTGGCCTATTACTGCATTTGAGTTGGAAACTTATTGGGCATTTCAGGCGGCAACTCTCCAACGTTTCTAGCAACGTCAGTGATCGCTTAGCTGTTTACGGTTGTAGTGCAGGATTGCTAGGTTACGCCACTAGTAGCCTGACGGATTTTCAACTAGAAAATATTGCCATTAGTTTAACCATTACAGCCTTGATTGCGGTCTTAGCGAGTTTAGGGGATCAGCTTTCTGCCCCGCTTGTGATCACCAAATCACCCTTCAGAAGGTTACTGAGTCTAGCTGGATTCACTCTAGCTCTGGCAGCACTAAGAATTTGGGTTCCCAACGATGCAGCTATGATATTAGCCTATGCAGGCAACTCTAATTTGCAAACTGGTAACTTGTCTGACTTTTACCGTCAGTGGTCAACTGCCGCCAAGATTGTGCCTTGGGAACCCTACTATCACTTTCAACTAGGGGCGCAACTGGCTGACGTTATTGCGGTACGTGATTCTGCATCCACAATTAATCAGGAGTCCACCCCGAAGTCTGCTCTTCCGAGTGTTCCTGAACCAAATCTTCAATATCAGCAACAGATTGCTCAGTTGGCTCAAACTCATTTACAGCAAGCTATCACCTTAGCTCCAGCTGATGAATTGTTTAACCGTTACCTGGGAGCCTGGTTGATCGATCGTGACCCTAAGCAAGCAGTGGAAAATCTGCGCCGCGCTGCCCAGCTCACCCCTCGAAAACTCTATACCTACGCTTTGCTGGGAGTTGCCTACTTTAACCAGCGAGACTACTCAAAAGCCACTAAAGCTTTTGCTTTGGAAGGGTTGATCAATCCTGAATTTTTGACCACTGAAGTTTGGCTAGACCCCAACTTCAAAGCCTTGCAGCCCCAAGTGATGCAGCAGACACTAGCCCTGTACAGAGAATGCCTCAGTCGTATAGCCCCTAACGAACCTGCCTATATTCTAATTGCTCAAAATCTGAGCTTATTAGAGTGGTGGACTACAGCCACAAGTTCAACTCAATCAACTCACTGGGAAATACAACGCTTCAGCCCCCTTGCCCAAGTGATTGTATTGATTGACCAAGGTCAAAATTCGCAAGTGTTCGGGCTTCTAAACAAGCTTAGTCCTGTAGAGGCGACTCAGGAATCCATCGCCTTATTGCAGGCATGGCTTTTACCTCAGAAATATTTAGGTGGGTTGCAGAAGCACATGCAGACTAATGCTCTCAAAGATGCTCTAGAAGCGTTACAAACCAGCATTCAGCAACATCGGCAGATTCGTCCTTGGCTCCTCTCGATGCATAGCTACACCAAGGCAATTAGTGAGCGAGTTGGTTTCTTCTCCTACCGCAACACTAATGGCCCAGATTTTATAGAGGTGCCGCGATCGCTGCCCATCAATGTGTTAGTCCACAATTTAAAACTATTCAATCCGGTGGGTACCGTGCCTATTTTTGACCAAACCCTAGTAGCAGCTCAAAAGGATTTACTGGGTTTGGACAGACCCTCATTGGTCCAGCTAAGCGGAACATGAGGGCAAATCGAAGTCAATCTGATGGAGATTGTGAACAGTTATATACAATAGAAGACTGTGTCCAAATTTATAGACTATTCGTCGAAAGGTTGCTTGCTATGAGTCGTAGATGTCAATTAACGGGTAAAAAAGCGAATAACGCTTACGCAGTATCCCACTCGCACCGTCGCACTAAAAAGCTTCAGGAAGTCAACCTACAGTGGAAGCGGGTTTGGTGGCCTGAGGGCAACCGCTGGGTTAAGCTGCGTCTTTCAACTAAGGCCATCAAAACCTTGGAACACAAAGGCTTGGCTGCGATGGCTAAGGAAGCAGGTCTCAACCTCAATCACTACTAAGCTTCCTCTATTCTCAGTAGCGATGCCTGTAAGGGTTTTGATACTACCCCTACGGGCATCTTTGCCTTTGATACATTTGCTAGGTTTGCCCAGTATTACAAATCCATATTTTATAAAAAATAAACATAAAAAAACTAAATTGATAATTTAAAGCTAATCTTGATCGAAACTGATAGTTTTGTCCGAACAAGTGGGTAATATAGTTTCGATTGACTTATACACAATCTTTATAAAGTTGTGATGAAGGTTAATCTACAGCGCTGGCTCTATTTTTTGTGTGTCCCTTCTAAATCAACCCGGCTAATAGACTCATGCTGTTGATTGACTATATTAAGCAGAGATGTGGAGTCAGTTCATTTAACTAATAAGTCAATAAACTACAGCCTTGCCGGAGTTTGATTCTACGGTGTGGTGATTTTCTCAATTGAGCTTATAGAGTCTTGGCTTGCTAAGACAGAACGAATTAAGTCTGGTTGGAAGAAGAACGTTAATTTTAGAATTCTCAAGAAACCGCCTTGAACTCTGCTGCCTAGTTCTGCTCAACCTCTAACTTTTCTCTAAATTTTTTTCTCTTACTTTCAAAGTACAGAACATTTCATCTGGAACAGGAAAGACACCATGTCAACTCGTCAGCAACCCAAGACCAAGCGTTTAATGAACTGGCTTTTGCGCAGCCTATTAGTTGTCGGTCAGCAGCCACAAGGCGCTAGCCAAGGTTTTGTGTTGCCTACTGTAGTCATGGTGACGCTAGTAGTAGTGCTGCTGACCACAGCAATGGTCCTGCGATCGTTTGATCGATCTAAAAATGCTAGTAACTTCCGGGTTAACGAGACCGTCTTAAACGCCACGTCGCCTGCGCTCGATCGCGCTAAAGCTAAGATAGACGCTTTATTTGCTGATCCAGCCTTGCCAAGAGGCACACCGTCTGAAACGGAGATGTATACCGCGATCGCTTCTAAGGAAAGGTATACCTTTGGGGACGAAACCCGTTTGAAGGTGGCTTTTGATATTGACGGTGGGGGTATTAGCACAGCTGCTGCTCCTTTACAGAACCAAGAAGTTGTTACTACAGCATGGCGCTTTCCTGTAGACACTGACAACAACGGTAAATTTGACAGCTACACTCTGTATGGCGTTTATCTACGGAGCCCCAGCATAGGTTCTAACGGTAACTTCAACCGACCCAGGAACCCGCTAGAGGCAAGATCAGCGCCTATGGTGGACGATCGCGTCCTAGATACCGCATGCAAAAATGCTTTTGGTGGTGCTAATAGTACTTCAACATTTTTGAGCAGTACTGGTTGGTACCGAGTCAATGATGTCTTAAAGAAAAGCTTTTTTGTTTATGCTGCCACTGTTCCGTTAAATAGTAGTGATGCGATTGTTGGTACTAACGCTGCTCGATATGAAGCCTATAAAGGGAATAAAGGATTTTCTGCCTTAGAGTTACAGCAGGATCGCAGCCGAATTCCTATTTATAACGCCGCAGTACTGTACGAAGATGACCTAGAAGTTTCCCCCGGTCCTGAATTTCGGTTAAATGGTCGGGTATTTACCAATAGCAACTTACTGACTGGTAAAACTAGTGGAGATATCCAGTACTACCAAGTGAGTGGCACCAATTCTTGCTACATCAAAAATGAAGAAAATAGCAAGATCGTCGTTGGTGGTAACGTTGGCTACGGCAACTTTACAGGTGATGCAACTTCGGGCGGAGTGCGAGTTGATCTCCATCGGGCCGGCACAATTGGTTCTGACAACATTGGTAGCGATCGCAGATCTGCAGGTAATCTCTCGACTGAAATCTCCTACAACAGTCAAGTTTACACAGAACGGATTGACTTTTTGGTACGCTCTGCCCTTGTCAAAGGTGGTGCTCAAACTATCACTGGCGTTTACCCAAACCAAAAGGCGGTATCACTTGATCCAGATGACGTCAAGAACAATATCGGGAGCCGACTTAACAGTGATGCCTCTCTAGACCCAGGTGCGGTACGCCAAGAAGAATTGGAGCGCTATTTACGGCAGCGCACCCGTCGTGTTCCTTACATCGAAGCAGCCATTGGTAGCTCTATTATTGGAACCACTGTAAATGGAGTGGCAATCGCGGATGCTAATACAGATGGGATTGCAGATGCTAACGCGGGTATCTTTCCCACCACTGGGAAGCTAAGACCCCCCGATGTTTGGGCCATGCCGATTGGGGCAGATGGTGTAACCAGCGCAGGCTACACTGGCTTGACCTTAAAGGGGGCTGGCACCACGATGGAAATGCCGATGACAGAACCGAAAAAGCGAAAAGAGACCTACAATCTTCAGGAAAAGTTGTTAGGCGATCGCGTTTTTGTAGGCAATAACCTGCCTTTCCTCCGGTACCTTACTGGTAGTGACAGTTTTGTCGGTCAGAGAACCCCCCACGAGCTAACTGGCAAAACCTGGGATGATGGCCCAGGAACTCGATATCGGGAGACTCGAATAGAAGAGCTACCCGACTTAGGGGTCACAAACCGTAGCGGTTTCTGGGAAAAAGCTACCACAGAGCAACCAGTCAATGCCCTGGATAACGTAGGTGGTTTGCGAGTCATTACGGGGGCAGGTATTTATCACAATACCTCCTCAGCAGTAGCGAACATTAGTGGTAAATCTTGGTTTGACGACAGAACGCTTGGGAAGCCAAATCCATTCCGCTCCGGTAACTTAGCCTCAGGTCAACCTGCCCCCTTCGTGAGCCAAGATGCTACTAATCTAGCAGGAGCAGTCACTGCTACAACCCGCTACACCATCGTCCAGCCAGATTCAATGCCCATGACTCCTGGTGCGATCGCTGGTACCGATCTCGCAGGTGTTGCCGTTACTACCAAACCAGACCTGCGGATGCGGGCGACAGCAGTTTATCACTACAAAAACAGTACAGGCATTGACCAAATACCCATTGCTT
Organism: Trichocoleus desertorum ATA4-8-CV12; assembly: GCA_019358975.1. Taxonomy (NCBI): domain Bacteria; kingdom Bacillati; phylum Cyanobacteriota; class Cyanophyceae; order Leptolyngbyales; family Trichocoleusaceae; genus Trichocoleus; species Trichocoleus desertorum. The sequence continues at coordinate 30,472 of JAHHIL010000010.1, read as the reverse complement.
GCATCAGCAGCTACTACGACCCGACCAATGCCACAACTGCTAACAACCCAGCCACTGCGCCTTGGAATAATGTTGCAGGTGGTCAGTCTAATAACGGAATTGTTTATGGGCGTCCGTATTCTGATCTCACTGGCAGGTCCACCGCTGTTGCAACTTATCTAGTTGAACTAAAAGCGCAAGCACAAATGATGTTCCCAAATGGGCGCATCGCCAACGAGCAGTTACAAAATGCTTTGAAGAAGCTGACGTCAGGTGGCTCTCTAATAAGCAGCAATAATCCTCTATCTTTAGCAGAAAACGCTGCAATTGATACTGCAATTTGCTCGCTCAAAATTCTTGATGGCACCATTGGTGCACCAGGCGCGGGCCTAGCACCTAACTTTTCCATTCCTCACGGTGCAATTAGAGAAGTTTCATTCTTAGATGCTCGTCAAGTCAAAGCAGTTGATGGGGCACCAAACTTATCAATTAGCTCAGCATCCAGCACTACCACGGCTCGTACCTATAGTATGGGTAATACTGGCACCCTAAAGAAAGGGGATGTTGTTACCATCGGAGGGTTTAAGGATAATCTAGCGACGACTGGTATTAATGAGGCAGATCTCAACGTTACACGCGGAACCATTACAGCGGTTGCAGCTAATAGCAGCATCACTGTTTTAGGAGGTACTAGCACTGCCATTTCTGCTACTAATGGTGCTGCTGCCAAGATTTTAGAAGCCCTCACTAGCGATTACAATCTCAGCATCGAGGAGCGCCAACCTTTAGAAGTGCGCGCCACAGCCATTGACCTAAACGCTATCAAAACTCCGGTTGGCGGCTCCTCTCCGAATGAGTACTTGTTTCCAAATAGTGGCATTATTTACGCCTCTCGTGACGATGCACTGCTAGATCTGAGTGCCCCCCTATCCAGTTCATCGGCAGAAGCTAAACTCACTCAAAAACGCAACAGCCCAGTAGATTACCGTCTTGATCCTTCCCGCCGCCCCAACGGCATCTTGTTAGAAAACGGGGGCAGCTTAGGTCGAGAGACTAACTACAGACCCGAAGAAAAGGGTTTAGTGCTAGCTACAGATTTGCCTGTTTACATTGAAGGCAACTTCAATCTTCATACTCAAGAAGAGTTTACAGATCCCTTAGGGGCTGACTGGGGTAACTTTTACCCTCGTGCTGGAGTAAACCAAAACTTTGCTTGCCGTATCGGTCAGTACGCTGAATGCGATGCTGGCGATCCTTGGCGACCAGCCACAGTTTTGGCTGATGCAATCACTCCCCTTTCTGGTACTTTCCGCTTTGGTTTCCGGAATGAAGGTGACTATGACTTAGGCAACCAAACTGGTAGTAAAGAGTCGATTGTGAGTCGTCGGCGCAATGGTTTCTGGAACAACGCCTTCGCGATTAATGGCCTCAGTAGTGGAGGCATTACCGTAAACGCTTCCACTCCGACCGATGCTGCCTATACGGTTGCTACCGCCAGCAATGCAGTTGATAGTTCCTACTTCAGCAACTTTGTGACTCCTGTTCAGCGACGTGGCACCGTTCCGACGTATGTCATGGAAGTTTGCCGCAAGCTGCCTATCTCAACATGTGGTGCAAAGGATTGGGTTGTTGGCTTTGATATCAATGGTGATGGAGATGTGGGAGACTCCATTCTCATTGCTAGTACTACCTACAATGAGCAAACTGTCACTGCTAAAGATTTGGGAAGAATCATCAACCTTTCCAGAACTAATGCAGGCTTAGCAAGTGCAGATACTAATAATGACGGTATTGTTACTAATGCTGAACTCAACTGGCTAACTGCATACACCACGAATGGTAATACTAAGAGTGTTGCAGAACGGTTAGGGGCAGGAACAACCGCTAGACCGATTTTGCAGGCAGCAGATCGACGCTATGCTCGTCGCGTTGCTTTTGGGCGCGATCTCTATAACGCTTTGGTATTTACAACTATCCTAGATACCACCGTGAATCCGAACGTTTCGCGGCCTGTTGCAAAGCCTATGGGGGTAGGTTGTCCAGTTGATGTCACTGGTACCAAACCTGTTAGTAATGGTTGTCAATATCCCAATACCACAACCAGAACCCAGAACACCCACTACGGTACACCGGAAAATAATGCTCTCTGGTATAAAACTACAGATAGCATAGTCGGTCTACCAGGAGACAACCCCAGTAGCACGTTCCAGACTGAGCGGCCACTTTACTACTTGCCTCCCGACGAAGGTGGTGCCAAGCTAATTTTGCCTAACTTGCCAGATATTGCCCCAATCAATATCCTTAACCAAGGTTCGCCTGCACCATCAGACTTTACAGTTTGCGTCAACCAGAGCAAAGGTCTTGCTTCTACCGAGTACCAAGCAACCATACCTGTTACCGCTGAAGATACAACCTGTAGAAGCATGATTCAAAACGGAGGTGCTATTGACTTAGCGGTTGATGGATTACTGAGTGCTAGTACTACTCCTACTGATATTGCCTACAACGCAGGAACTAATAGATCTATTACCACCAATGCCTTTGGGGGGTATGACTACACCTTCAATTACAACGATGCGAACAATGATGGCATGACGGTAGTTAACTTCTCAGGTGCCACCACGTTTGAGAATGGAAGTACCATTACGCTTGATGCTGGTAGTGAGTCCAACGCCGTATTTGTGATTCGAGCTGGGTCATCGCTCAATATAGGTGGCAACTGTAGTGCCAGCCAAATCAACAGTACGGTTGCATGTAATGGGGTTGTTCTTAAGCTTAACGGCAACATTAGCCCGAACAATATCATCTGGGTGACGAGTGGTTCTGTAGACCTTAATAATGCGAACTCGGATAGACCTTCACAGTCACCTCCCTATCAAGCCACTCATATCAGCGGCACTTTCATGGGTAAAGCAGGGGGTGTTGATATCGGTGCTAACGTCAATATTGACGGTGGACGCTTTTTAGGCTTCTCTAACATCGGCAAAACTGCGGAGTCAACTGGTAGCAACACTTCTACAGTTACGGCTTCTGCGGATGATGGACAGCCCCTGGTGAATCCAGTAGTGCAACTGCAAGTACCAACTGGCAATCCTTCCAACACCAGTACCAGAGTCACGGTCGCGGGAGCAAAGTTTAACCTTCCTAACGTCACCATTAACGAAGTAAGAACAACAAAATGGCTTGCAAAAGCACCAGGAGCAACAACGTTTAACTTAGTGGCTGCTGCTGGAGATACCCCAGCTCGTCCAACCGAGGATAACGGTGGTTTACACAACCTCCTGCGTTTCCTAGAGACGTGGGACGGCACTGAGGTGAAAGCATTTGGCTCGTTTGTGCAGTTCAAGCGTAGCGTCTTTGCAACAGCTCCCTTCCAACCCATCTTTACTGCAAACACTGGGCCTGGCGGTCTATTTGCCTATCCCCAGGTTTACAAAATAGGAAATGCTGGTGGTCAGCTACCGTACTACGAACCACCCAATCGTAACTGGGGTTTCGATGTGGCTTTACTCAAGCAAAGACGACCAGACTTGTTAGCTGAGCGCTTCTCCACCGAACCTGTCCTCGCAGCTAATGAGTTCTTCCGTGAAGCTTCCCGCGATGACAAGTGGGTACAGCAGCTACTGTGTGCCAAGACCACTGATAGTACCCCCGTCAACGCTATCAACGACAGTGAGCGTCCTGCTAACTGCCCCACTGGTAATTGGTAAGACGTAGATTTAGTTCTGACTTTGTAACTCTGGTGGCTAGCAATGACAAAAAGTATTCGTCAACTCAAGCAAAAATCTGCTCACTCCAGTCAAAGTGGTTTCACTATCTTGGAGTCTTTGATCGCAATTGTTGTTGTTGCTATCCTGCTCTCCGCGATCGCGCCTGTGATTGTGCTCTCTGTAGCAACCAGGGTGCAAGCGAGAAGAGTAGAGCTAGGCACTCAAGCCGCCAGAGCTTACATTGATGGTTTGCGATCGGGGAGCATTACCCCTCCCCCTCCTGCTAACGTAGCTATTGATCCCAATATCGCTACTTTTAATAGCTATGCTGCACCCACTCCATCTGCATTAGCTTGTGCCAATAACAACTACTGCACAACTCCAGCTCCAACAGCAGGTTTGTATTGCTTCGATGGCAATGCTGACAACGTCTGTCAGAACAATAAACCAAATGATCTAATCATTCAGGCTGTTCGCTATAACTCCACTTCTGTAGATGCTGCAAGAGGCTACCTTCTAGGGGTTCGGGTTTACCGCGCCGATGCCTTCCGAGACACTAATACGATCCTAAGAAGTGATACTTCAGCTTCAGGTAGGAGAGCACAACAAACCTTTCGGGGAACTTTAGGACAGCGTAAATCCCCCATCATCGAGCTAACAACCGAAGTTAGAGCAAGCGCGAGTTACGATAATTTCTGCCAACGCCTTGGCGGTTGCAACCAGTAATCAAGGTATTAGCTTCAAGCTAAGTTTTGCCAATTCAGTATTTAGTAAAACAGGGGAGAACCGCAGATATGATCAGCAGCCTTAGGTGGCTTATTAAGACTCAGCTCAACCGAGTGAAACTGCCTCGATCAAAAAGTAGCGGCTTTACCCTGATCGAATTGCTGGTAGCGATGATTATCTCAGCGATCGTTCTTAGTGCCTTGCTGACTTTCATGGTTGATATTCTCCGGACAGATCGCCGAGAGCAGGCAAAGTCAAGCTCCGAACAAGAATTGCAAGCAGCTCTAGATTACATCACTAGAGATCTCCAGCAGGCAGTTTACATCTATGATGCTACGGGTGTTGCTGCAATTAGAAACCAGTTGCCTGATCCATCAGCTACAGATGAAATGCCAGTCCTGGTTTTTTGGAAACGTGAGTTTCTTCAAAATGCACGTCCAGTCTCCACGGGCTTTGATGACCAGTTCGTTTATTCCTTAGTAAGTTACTATCTGATTAAAGACCCTAGTTGCCAAACCTCTTCTTGGTCTTGCACTGCTAGAGTTGGCAGGTTTCAAGTTAAAGATGGCATTTCCACTGAGTCAGGTTATCTAAGCGGTTATGAGCCTGATGCTGGATTTAGGCTCTTTAGTATTGGTAGTTCTAATAGTATCTCTACTTCCATGAATCAATGGACAAAGAATGGCACTTACTCTACAGGAATTGATACCCTAGTTGACTTTGTTGATCACACGAAAATAAGTGATGTTTCTGCTGGTGCTCAAACTGCTCTAAATCCTGTTTGTCCATCCAATACCCAGCAGATTCCTCAATATGGTAGTGGTAGCGGTGGCTCAGTTGCTACTGAGGCCTTTAAAACAGGGAGCTTTTATGCCTGTGTTGATTCAAGTAAAACGATCGCCAAAGTCTACCTGCGAGGCAACGCTTTTGCTCGCACGTTAAATAAGAGCCAAATGGCGAGTCGAGCACAGTATAGGCAAACCCTTTCTCCTTTCTTTCCAAATGTAAGTGCCCAGGTCCAAGGACGGGGTTTGTTAGGTTCCAATTGACCGCTAGATCTTAAGTTGGCGAGAGTTAGCAAGTAGGAGAGTCGAATGCAAAATTTCAAATTATCTAAAACCTTATCTCGATTCTCAGGCGGTGCAGCCACTCGTAAAAATGCACTACATGGCTTAGGGCGATCGTCTCAAGCTGCTAACTCCGGTTTTACCTTGCTGGAACTTTTGGTGGTTGTAATTATTATTGCCGCGCTCGCCGCAATCACAGCTCCTGGCTGGTTAACTTTCGTGAATCGCCAGAAAGTTAGCAAGGCTCAAGATCGAATTTTTTCAGCACTTCAGGATGCCCAAACCACGGCTAAAAAACGAAAATTAACTTATCAAGTTAGTTTTAGAAGGACTACAGCTGGTGTGGCGCAATACGCGGTTCATCCTTCCTCCGTTCTTGCGGCTAATCTAGATGCAAACGCCTGGAAGAATCTTAGCCCCGAAGAGAGCGGCAGAAATAAAGCAGGCCAGTTATGGGTTGGAACAAATATTAGTTCCTCTGGGATCAACAAGTCTGGTACTCCAGGTGCCTTAGCATCAGGGAGCTATGCCAGCGTTGTTTTTGACTACTTCGGTACTCTTCCGATTGGTAGCGATACAGGTTTAGATATTACTATAGCTCTACCTCAAGGTAATAACTCAGCTCAATCAATCCAAGGCACCAAGCGATGTGTCAAGGTTACGTCTCTACTAGGTGCAATGACCACGGACCGTGCCTCTGGGTGCAGCTAAATTTTATAAAACTTGTTTTTTAGTTTCAAGATTGCTACCGTAGAAAATTCAAATTTCTGGGCACCTTAAGTAAGATTCCAATGCTTGCATGGGTGCTCTTGTTTTATGAGATTTTACACTTACGATTTCTTCTGGAAGTTTTTTTGCCGTAAATCAGAGAATGAAGAATTAGTTAACTCAGGATTTACACTTCTAGAAGTTTTGGTAGTAGTTCTAGTAATAGGTAGCCTTAGTGCGATCGCCGCTCCAAGTTATCTAGCTTTTTTGAATATTCAATCCCTCAACTCTGCTCAAAATGCAGTATATCGATCGCTGCAAGAAGCCAAAAGCAATTCCATCCGCCAAAAACTGACTTGGCAGGTTAGCTTTCGTGAACAAAATGGCATGTCTCAGTGGGTAATTCATCCTCAAAACACAAACCCATTGCTATTAAATTGGCACAACTTGAGCCCTACCGTACAAATTGATGATGCAGAAACTACGTTCACGCAAAGTGGTGGTATCTGGCGGGTCCAGTTTAACTACAAAGGCAACGTGAATGGACAGCTTGGACGAGTAACCTTAGCGTCTCGTCAGGGAGGTAAAGCGAAGCGCTGTGTGTTGACCTCTACCCTAATCGGCGCAATTCGTACAGCTAAAGAAAATCGTTCTCCACAGAACGGAAAGTTTTGCTATTGAGCTAAAAAATAGAACTCCCATCACTTGTAAAACAGAGAAGGGCGTAGCTCTACAAGTAATGAGAATTTTTGCCAGTGTAAAAGAAATTAATTGGCGTTCAGTGTTTTTGCCTTAGCCGCTTCTGTTTTTTCGCGATCGAGCTTCAAAATGACAACGCCTAAAGGTGGCAGACATAGGTCTATTGAGTAGGGGCGATTGTGGTAAGACCATTCTTCTGTCCATTTACCCCCTAAGTTACCCATATTGCTGCCACCGTATTTGCGGGCATCACTATTAAACAACTCTGTATAGAAACCTGCTTCTGGTACTCCAATCCGGTAGTGGGCGTGAGGTTGAGGTGTAAAGTTGCAGATGGTCACTACGAAATCATCAGAGTCCTTAGCTTTACGAACAAACGAAACTACACTGTGACGATTATCGCTACAATCAATCCACTCAAACCCATCAGTCGAGAAGTCTTGAGTATAAAGTGCAGGTTCACCTCGATAAAGATGATTGAGGTCACCTAGAAACTGCTTGAGTTTTTGGTGAGAGTCGTGTTGTAAAAGGTGCCACTCCAAGTCAGCCCAAACATTCCACTCACTCCACTGACCAAACTCCATACTCATGAATAGAGTTTTCTTGCCGGGATGGGTGAACATGTAGGCATAGAGACATCGCAGGTTCGCAAATTTTTGCCACTCGTCTCCTGGCATCTTGCCAATCATGCTACTCTTGCCATGCACAATCTCGTCGTGAGACAGCGCTAACATAAAGTTCTCGCTGAAGGCATACATGATGCTGAAGGTGAGATTGTTTTGATGGAACTGGCGAAACCAAGGGTCCATGTTGAAGTAGTCCAGCATGTCATGCATCCACCCCATGTTCCACTTGAGGTTGAAGCCTAAACCACCGACATAAGTGGGCCAGGAAACCATGGGCCAAGAGGTAGACTCTTCAGCGATGGAGAGTACACCCGGAAAATAACTAAAAATGGTGTGATTAGTTTGACGTAAGAAATCAGCGGCTTCAATGTTTTCTCGACCACCGTATTGGTTAGTCAACCATTCTCCTGGGTTGCGACAGTAGTCGAGATAGAGCATGGAGGCGACTGCGTCTACTCGGATGCCGTCGATGTGATATTTGTCGAACCAGAAGAGGGCGTTGGCCACTAGGTAATTCCGGACTTCATGCCGACCGTAGTTGAAGACTAAGGTACCCCATTCTTTGTGTTCACCTTTTCGAGGATCTGCATGCTCGTAGAGACAGGTGCCATCGAAGTTGGCTAAGCCGTGACCGTCCTTGGGGAAATGTCCTGGGACCCAGTCCACAATAACCCCAATACCGTTTTGGTGACACTGATCAATGAAATACATCAAGTCTTGAGGGGTGCCATAGCGGGAGGTGCAAGCGTAGTAGCCAATGACTTGATATCCCCAAGAGCCATCAAAGGGGTGCTCGGCGACCGGGAGAAGTTCAATATGAGTAAAGCCTAATTCTTTGACATAAGGGATCAGGCGATCGGCCAATTCTCGGTAAGTCAAGAAGCGCGCCCCAGGCTTGAGGTCTGAGACGAGCACCACAGGCTCAGCTTCACCATTGGGGAGTCGGGCTGGCTCGGCGGAGGAACCGTGTAACCAAGAACCCAGATGGACTTCGTAGACTGAGATGGGTTGGGTTAGCGGTTCTGTGTGGCGACGCTGCTCCATCCAATCTTGATCATTCCAGGTGTAATTATCTAGGTTGGTGACAATGGAAGCTGTTTTGGGGCGAATTTCTTGCTGGAAACCAAAGGGATCAGATTTTTCGTAGATGTGTCCCGCTTGGTTTTTAATTTCGTATTTGTAGCGATCGCTCTCTCCCAACGCTGGAATAAACAATTCCCAAATACCAGAAGGCCCCTTCCGCATCTGGTGCTTACGACCATCCCAATGGTTAAAGTCACCCAAAACTGAGACGTTACGAGCGTTAGGAGCCCAAACTGCAAAGTAAACTCCCTGGACTCCCTCTACCTCAGCGAGGTGAGCCCCTAGTTTTTCATAAAGGCGGTGATGGTTGCCTTCAGCGAAGAGATGCAGATCAAAGTCTGTGAGGTAAGGAGAGCGGAAAGCATAGGGGTCGTAGATAACGCGCTCATGCTCTCCCTCTTGGATGCGTAATTGATAATTGGCTAGCTCTGGCGTATCAATCGTGCATTCAAAGAAATGAGGATGGTGGATAGGTTGCATGGCATGCTCTGCCCGCTCCTCTGGAAGAATGACCCAGGCTGCGTCTGCATTGGGCAAATAAGCCCGCACGACCCAGACAGTTTTGCCATCCCGTTGCAAAGTATGGGGACCCAGAACTTCAAAGGGGTCATGGTGCTGGTTCCAAACAATTCGCTCAATTTGCTCAGGGGCGACGGTCATCGACATGAAGCTACCTACCTAAATGAAATTACTGAATACGTTCCTCAAAGGGAAGAAAAGGTTTTGTAATAGGGCGTATGGCTATCCGCTAGAGACTATAGTTTGAGTTTGAATTACAGGAGCTGAAACCTGTAAAGGTGCAAAACCCAATTGTAAAAATCAAGTAATGAACTGTAGTAAACCGTAGCAAATCATAGCTAAAGTCTCAAATCATCTATCGAAATCCAGACATTCTTATGGTATTCAGGAAAAGGCTGCTGGGGTAAATCCTTTTTCCACTAGTAATCTTGACTAATTTCTACAACATCCTGCTGAGGGTTAAATTGAGGAATACCAAGGTAGCGATCGCTTACCAGCCTTACAGCTTGCCGTAGCAGAGTAGGTTAGCGGAGTAAAAAAGGGAAAAAGGTTCGAATAAACCTGCGTAAGCGTAATAGAGTAATCGTTCGCTTGACTTGAGGGGATAGCTTGGGATCAATCGGAGGGCCTGCTTCCAGTTGAGCTTGCAACTCAGCGTACTGAGCTGGGCTTAGCGGCTTACCATCAACAGGCGATCGCGCCTCTATAATAATTTCGGTTCGCAGAATTTCTTCAGGAATATCTTCTGCCGGTGGCAACGCATGAGCAGGGTAATCAGCGAAAGCAGAAACTCCTATAGTAGAACCAATAACGGACGTAGCTCCGAGTCGCAAACCTAAAACTAGTATCTGCTTCTTAGAATTCATCCAGACAGCCTTTTTCTGTCATCCTAAGCTAGAAAGCGGTGATTCTGAACTAAATTGATAATTTTTTTTGACTAACCTAAAAAGCAATAAGCTCACAAGAGCCAGAGGATCACTGCGTGGAATGTTTACCAAGCTTGATCTTTGGACTCCTGTAAGCTACCAGTTTGATTAAAGAGTTGTTGGATGGTTGACCACCCGAAACCTTGGCCCAAGCAAAATAACATCGATATCAGAATCGTACGATGCCAAAGCTCTATCTTGGACGGAGCCTAGGTTGTGAGGAGCAATCTCCTTTTACATACCTTGAAAACAGCTCTCTTAGTTCAGGCAACCTGGGATGCTGGCATAAGAAATGCTGCTTCAGGTATAAGCAAAAACTTAAGGAGAAGTCGTCGGAGAGGTGGTTGGAACTGGCTCTGTCCCGGGGGAAGGGCTAGTGGTAGTATCGCCACCGCCCTCACCACAAGCTCCCAAAGCAGCGGCCAAGCTGAGCACTAGGGCAAGGCTAATAAATTTCTTATTCATACACTCCTCTTTCACTAACTACGACAATTTTCTAGTTGAATACAGCACTGTGTTCACTCATCCCTGCTGGTAACAGCAAGAGACTTGAGTGACTGATTGTTTGGAGGGTAACTCCGAACGGCTCTACACAAAGTAGGTCAGTTCAGGCTGTAGTACCTAACTTTAGCAATTCGTCTACCGAGATTGCTAGGATACCTGATTAGCTACTAACTATAAAACTAGTATTTTCTCAGTTCCTTTAGGTACTCAGTTAGTTGTAGCATAACTTAAGAGCTTCCAGTCTAAGATGACAGAAAGCTAGTTTCTCAGGATGCTCCTCAAAACCCTAGCGGCCAGCCGTGACGGTGCTCTACTCTACAGGCCCCAGCTGAGGAAACTAGGAATCAATCAGGTGGAGGCTTCAGCCTCAAAATAGAAAAAAGCATGAACCTGAGGCACTTGAAGCCGTTACCCAGGCTCGCAGGTTAGCAAGTAAATAAAATTTTTCAGAAGTATAGTTTGTTGCCAAGCCATTTTTGTTGGCAGACCTGAGGGAAACATAAAAACCGGAATTAGAGGGTTACCCAACTTAGGAAATGTCAAATAAACTACTGAAGTTTTTGCCTAAAGGCGTCATCTTCATAGAGATTTCATAAAAGACGCTTGCAAGTCTTATCTAGAAGTGTGCATCGGTCAGATGGTAGACTCTCTAGTGCTTTATGCTCTTTCCCCTGTTGCACCGTGTGTTTCCTTTTACTAACGTTTCCAATCGGTTAGTTATCAGTCAATATCACCAGCAAAACGCGCTTCTGCGTAAAATTGTTGACCGCATCCGTAATTCTTTGGAGTTGAAAGTTGTACTTCAGACAGCGGTAGATGAGGTCAGTACGCTGCTGAATTTGGACTACTGTGCTTTTTTTTGGTACTTCAGTGATACTTGCCGAGTGCAAGTGGTTTGTGAACGGGTGCATAGCGATCGCGGTGGGTCTCAGTTAGGCTACATCCCTCTAAGTGCTTTTGGAGATGCGGCTGAGGCGATCGCGCAGAGTCAGTTAATTGTCAGCTCTGGTGAAGTTTACTCTGCCGCTGGCATTCACTGGCTGAGTCGATGGTTCGCAAAATGGCGAAGCATTGAGAAAGGGTTAAATTTTCAGGTATTGGAAGCAGGGGCTAACTTGTTAGTACCCGTTCAAGATCAAGCAGATTCTATTGGTTATTTACTGTGTCTCTCCGATCAGCCCCGTCGCTGGAAAACGGCTGAGGTTGAGTTTGTGCAGTCTTTGGCGCAACAGCTAGAGATCGCGATTCGCCAAGCCCGACTTTATGAGCAGACGCAACGGCAAGCTCAACGGGAGCAATTGGTGAATCAAATTACCAGCCAAACTCGGCAAAGTTTTGATCTAGAAACAATCTTGACGCAGGCGATCGCGCAACTTCTAAAAGCACTAGAGGCCGATCGCTGTCTAGTTCACCTCGTAGAAGACCACAGTGTAGAGGACCACAGTGTAGAGGACCACAGTGAAGTTGAGCCGTTAGGCAGACAACTAGAACCTGTTCTAGACAAAATTCCTGGAGTGGCATTTCGCCGCAAACACTTGTATGAAATCTGTCGAGATGCTTTCTCTCCTTCTATTGAAGACTTTGATACGCATGGCCCTATCACTCAGTGGGTGATTCAGCACCGTCAGCCTGTAGTAATGATGGATGTAGCTCAGGATCAGCGGGTTGGCCCTTATAACGAGGAATACAAGCAGGCGCAGATTCAGTCTTCGTTGGTGATACCTGTGCAAGCAAGTGGCATTCTGCACGCCATTTTGTACCTCAATCAGTGTTCGCATACGCGCTATTGGTCTGATAACGATCAGCAATTAGCTCAAGCCGTCGCCGATCAGTTAGCAATTTCTATCCAACAGGCCAATCTATACGCTCAGACTCAACAGCAAGCCTTGGAGAGTGCAGCCCAGGCTGAACATTTAGCCAGAACTTTACGAGAACTGCAACTCACTCAAGCTCAGTTAATTCAGAGCGAAAAGATGTCTAGCTTGGGCCAGATGGTAGCGGGGGTCGCTCACGAAATTAACAACCCAGTCAGTTTTATTTACGGCAATGTTCCTTATGTTGAGCGCTACATTGATGAACTGAGCCGAATTTTGGCTGCTTATCAAGCGCACTATCCCCAACCCGCTCCAGAAATCCAAGCTTTGATCGAGGAGGTAGAACTAGGTTTCTTGCTCAAGGACTTACTCCGTATCCTCCAGTCGATGAAAGTGGGTTCCTCGCGGATTCGGGAAATTGTGTTGTCGCTAAGAAACTTTGCTCGCCTAGATGAGTCAGGTCGCAAAACTGTGAACTTGCACGATGGCTTAGACAGCACTTTAGCGATTGTGCAAAATCAGTTGAAAGATGACATTGAGGTGGTGCGACAGTATGGCACTTTGCCTTTGTTAGAGTGCTATCCGCGACAACTCAATCAGGTTTTTTTAAATTTGGTGACTAATGCGATCGAAGCGCTCAGTGGTCCGGCAACCCAGCCCAAAACCATTACGATTCGGACAGAACTCGTGGTGGGTGCGTTAGGAGGGGAAAACTTTGCCCGAATTGCGATCGCGGATAATGGCCCTGGAATTTCTCATGAACTCCAATCCAAGATCTTTGATCCCTTCTTTACTACCAAGGAAATTGGTCAAGGCGCTGGCCTAGGACTGACCGTAAGCTATCAAATTGTGGTCAACCAACATCAAGGGCAACTCCGGTGTGAATCGGAGCCAAGTCAAGGATCTAGGTTTGTGATTGACCTGCCTGTGAAATATTTTCACTTATTGTCCAATCCCCCAGCCTTAGAGCCACTCCCTACTCTAGCGTCTGAGTTTGCGCGGATGGCAGAAGCGATCGCATCGGTGCCAACAGCAATTTCTCCAGAACCATAATCGAGAGCAGTTATACTCATGGATTTCTAGACCCCACTCTTACTTTTTGCAAGGGATGTAAAAGCGCGAATTGGCTCAGTAGGCTAGGCAGGGAGTTCACTTTAAGTCATGCTATAGCATGTCAATGAATTAATCTGCAAGGAGCTTTCGGAATGACCGCGTCAGTAGACCCCATTCAGTTAATGAAGCAAGAAGTTGCCAAGGCCGCAGCCGCCCGTGTGCACTCCGGTTCAATTGTGGGGTTAGGCTCCGGGTCAACGGCAGCATTGATGATTCAGTACTTGGGCGATCGCCTGCAAGCGGGAGAACTCAAAGACATTAAAGGTGTACCAACTTCTTTCCAATCTTCAGTGCTGGCGAAGCAGTATGGCATTCCCTTAGTCACGCTAGATGAAATTGAGTTCATTGATATCGCAATCGACGGAGCAGACGAAGTTGACCCGCGCCACAATTTGATCAAGGGCGGTGGTGCTGCTCATACTCGCGAAAAAATTGTGGATGCATTAGCTAAAGAGTTCATTGTGGTGGTGGATAGCTCTAAGCTGGTTGATCGCTTGGGCACAACTTTTAAGCTGCCTGTGGAAGTGATCCCAATGGCTATTACTCCTGTGGCAAGAGCGATCGAGAAGTTAGGTGGCAAGCCAGAACTACGGATGGGTGTCAAGAAAGCTGGCCCAGTCATCACCGATCAGGGCAATATGGTGCTGGATGTGAAATTCGACAGCATTGATAACCCTGCTGAGATGGAAAAGACCATCAACAACATTCCCGGGGTTTTGGAAAATGGTTTATTCGTCGGTCTGACCGATCTGGTGTTGGTCGGTGAAGTCATAGACGGGCAACCGATTGTGCGAGAAGCCTAGTCGAGATGAAATTGTGGGCGAACCACCATTCGCCCCTACCGTGGTAGAGACGCAGGGGTTAGAGATGCAGTATCGACGTTTTGGGCGGACAGAGTTGTCCATGCCAGTGTTTTCTTGTGGTGGAATGCGCTACCAATACAAGTGGCAAGATGTTCCAGAAGACGCGATTCCTGCTGATAATCAACAGAATTTAGCAGCGACGATTCGGCGGGCTGTAGATCTAGGAATCAATCATATTGAAACTGCGCGGGGCTATGGTAGCTCTGAGATGCAGTTGGGGCGAGTCTTGCCAAAGCTACCCCGCGACCAGTTGATCGTGCAGACCAAAGTTGCTCCCGTTGAAGATCCGCAGGAATTTTTGCAGACCTTCGAGCAGTCAATGGCTTACTTACAGCTCGATCATGTGGATTTGTTATCGCTGCATGGCGTAAATAATGCCGAGTTGCTGGAGTACTGCCTACGTCCCGGTGGTTGTTTAGAAGTAGCGCAGAAGCTGCGATCGCAAGGGCGAGTTAGATTTATCGGTTTTTCCACCCATGCACCGTTAGAAGTCATTTTGCAAGCGATCGCGACCGATCAATTCGACTATGTAAACCTGCATTGGTACTACATCAACCAAAATAATTGGCCCGCAATCGAAGCAGCCCAAAAGCACGATATGGGCGTATTTATCATCAGCCCGAACAATAAAGGTGGCGATCTCTACAAGCCACCGCAAAAACTAGTGGATTTGTGTGCGCCGCTCAGCCCGATGGTGTTTAACGACCTGTTTTGTCTAAGCCATCCTCAAATCCACACGTTGAGTATTGGTGCGTCTCGACCTAGTGATTTTGATGAACACCTAAAAACTCTGGAACTGCTCGATCGCGCCGATAAAGTTTTGCCCCCGATCTTGGCTCGTCTAGAACAAGCGGCAATTGACGTGCTGGGTGAAGAGTGGGTGAAAACTTGGCATATTGGCTTGCCTAAACCTGAGGAAACCCCAGGAGGCATGAACATTCACACGATTCTTTGGTTGCGGAATCTGGCGATCGCCTACGACATGGTGGATTACGGCAAGATGCGCTACAACTTGCTCGGTCAAGCGGATCACTGGTTCCCTGGTAACAGAGCTGAGAAAGTTGCCGAACTCGATTTGTGGCAATGCTTGGCAAATAGCCCCCACGCTGACAAAATCCCAGCATTCTTGGCAGAAGCGCATCAAATTCTGGGTGGACAAACAGTGCAGCGGTTATCTCAAAGTTGAGGCATTTTAACCGCTTAACCTTTGACCCTAATTGAGCTACAGTGCCAAAGGGCTAAACCCGCTTTTGGAAATCCTTTCATCGTTGGTTAACGGCTGATATGACCAAACTGCAAGCACTAATTTTTGATGTCGATGGCACCTTGGCGGATACCGAGCGGGATGGTCATCGGGTCGCCTTTAATCGCGCCTTTGCTGAAGCTGGATTGGATTGGGATTGGACCGTCGAGCTGTATGGGGAACTGTTAGCCGTTACGGGTGGCAAAGAGCGGATGAAGTTCTACCTCGACCAATATCGCTCAGACTTTCGGCGTCCTGACAATTTGGATGAGTTTATAGCAGGTCTGCACAAGGCCAAAACCAAGCACTACACCCAACTGCTCAGCGAAGGCAGCATTCCACTGCGTCCTGGTGTCAAGCGGTTATTGGATGAGGCTCGCGCGGAAGGGTTTCGCTTGGCGATCGCAACTACCACAACCCCAGCCAATGTCACGGCTCTTTTAGAAAGCACTTTGGGTCACGAAAGTCTGGCCTGGTTTGATGTGATTGCGGCGGGTGATATTGTGCCTGCGAAGAAACCTTCTCCAGATATTTACTTCTACGCCTTGGAACAAATGCAGCTTGCCGCTCAAGATTGCATTGCCTTTGAAGACTCACACAATGGCTTAATTTCGTCTGACAAGGCAAACCTTAAAACCATTGTGACGATTAACGATTACACCAAAGACCAGGATTTTCCAGGAGCTGTAGTAGTTTTGGATCACCTAGGCGATCCTGGTTTACCATTCACAGTGCTTTGTGGTGAGGTGGGTTGGACGACTTATATGGATATGGAATTGGTGCAGCATTTGTATCATCGCTAATACGGTAATACATCATCGGTAGGCGATCGCGTTTGTTTGCGATCGCTGCTGCACTGGCAGTTAGATTCGCCTGGAGGGGGCTGGGGACACTCGCCCCAAAGCTTATCCCAAAACAGAACCTTTAAACCAACGCCTGCAACAAAGCCTGCAACTTCAGCTTAATCTCCGTCAGCTCCTTCTCTGGATCAGACCCAGCCACAATCCCTGCTCCCGCATAAAGTCTGGCATAGCAGCCGTTTACCAGCGCCGAACGAATTCCCACGATAAACTCCCCATTCCCCTTGTGATCCAGCCAGCCTAAAGGAGCCGCATAGAGCGATCGCTCAAACGCTTCATAACCGCGAATTTGCTGGCAAGCAATATCTCTAGGAGCCCCTGCTACCGCTGGAGTTGGATGCAGCTCAGCCAGAATCTTGAGCAGTGGCACATCCGCTGGCACCGTCGCTTGAATGGGGGTGCGTAAATGCTGGATATTCGATAGCTGCAACAAATGGGGAGAAAGCGATCGCCTTGGCGTTAGGCCCAAGCGTGAAAGAGATTGAGTCAAAAAATCAATCACTACTTGGTGTTCCCGGATTTCCTTGTCACTGTTGAGCAATCCTCTGGCCAAGTTCGCATCTTCTAGCGCAGTTTTACCCCTAGGAAACGAACCCGCCAAAGCATCTGTCAATAACTCTTGATCTTGAATACTGAGTAGACGTTCTGGGCTGGCACCAATAAAGTTTTGCCCCTTACCATTACTCAGACAAAACACATAACAATCTGGATAGAACCTCCTCAAATTGCTTAAAGAATACACGACATGAAACAATGCAGGTGAAATTACATCAATCGCATGAGCCAAAACAATTTTGTTGAATTGCTTAGCCTGGATTGCTTCTAAAGCTGAAAGAACAGCCAACTTAAAATACTTTGTATCGGTAATGTCCCGTTGATCAAAAATTTCTTTTCTCTTAAAGCTAACTTCTGGAACTCGATATTTTATCGTAGTGATTCTTTGAAATTCATGCCAAGCTTTTTCAATTAAAGATTCTAAGTTGGCGCTAGCATCAATCAAAAAATTTGCAACTAACACATAGCGGTTTCCGTGGCAAGAAATTTGCCAGCAAGGCAAAAAAAGAGTTGCATTAGGAAAATAAATATTTTTAATCGGAGCTTCTTCAAAAAAAGTAAACCCACCTAAAAAGTGTGGCCCTGAGAATGGCAAACTCAGATCTCCTATTTTAATCGTGTTAGTTAGACAAGATTCAATAAAATTTTGAGCTTGAGCAAATCGGTGAGGGCCTTTTACTTTCAGACTGGTTGCAGCACCGATACCTGCGATCGCGCGACGGTTTGACTCCCCAATTGCTTCATCTTGCCCTCGTTTTTCAAAATAAAAACTGAGTTGACTGGGTTTGCTTAAGCAATGCAGTACAGCTAGCGGATCTATTGGATCAATTTCTAGAGAAATACTAGCAATTTGGGTGCATTTTTTCTCAATTGAAACTTGTTGACAAGCCAAGAGAAATTGATAGAGATCCTTGCGATCTTGAAATAGATTAGTCCGGTATGGTGTGACTGGCATGAAAGCGAAGATAGCAAATTTTTTTTGAAATTAGAGGCCCAAATCGTGATTCACAAGCGTGGTGCGATTAAGGGCAGAAGCCTCTTTTCCATCTAAGCACCGCAGCGCTCGGCAGACCAATCCTGCCTTAACACCCCGCCATATCCCAAGTTCGCATTAATCAGGGCGTGAGTTCCAGAGGATGCCAGAAAAGTTTACAGGTCAAGGCAAGTCATCCTTGCAGAGTAGCCAAGCGGCTCCAAAAACCTACTCTGGGATGATTAGGCCCGTAGGGAGAGGCCACTAAACTCAGAACACGTCTCAAAGTCCTTCAGGCAGTCGGTTTTGTGGATACCTATATTCTTAGTCTTTTGATCATTGGCTTGCTCCTGCTATTGATCACCTTAGGATCAGGCTGGATTAACCGTTTGCCCCTCTCTTACTCCCTGATTTACCTAGCCGTTGGTGTTTTGCTAGGACCTGGGGGTATCAACTTAGTCTCGCTGCGGCCTGATGCCAATTTTTTAGAGCGAGTGACTGAGTTTGTGGTGCTGATCTCACTCTACAGTTGCGGCTTAAAGATGAATCGCCCACTCAAGCTGTGGGCCTGGAGTTCTACCGCGCGGCTGATTGGCTTTTTGATGCCCATTTCTATTGGTGGGATCGCCCTGGTTGGCCATTGGTTTTTAGACCTCAACTGGGGAGAGGCCATTCTACTGGGTGCTATCCTCGCTCCTACCGACCCTGTACTCGCCTCAGAAGTGCAACTAGCTGACCGAGACGACCGCAATGAGCTGCGCTTCGGTTTAACTTCTGAGGGTGGCCTAAACGACGCTCTAGCCTTCCCTTTTGTGTATTTTGGCCTTCACTGGATTGAGGACAATAACTGGGAGAATTGGTTCAGAAATTGGGTCGCGGTTGATCTCCTGTGGGCGATCGCCGCAGGACTGGTGGTGGGAATTGTAGTTGCCAGAGTCGTCGCTTGGATCGACCAAAAAATTCAGCATCTGCGCCACGTAGACGAACTTTTTGAAGACTTCACGGCCCTCGGTACCATTCTTTTGGCTTACTCTCTCACAGAACTTGTCAACGGCTACGGATTTCTCGCAGTGTTTGTGGCTGGTTTGACTGCCCAGCGCAGTTATCAGAATCTAGAGAAGCCGCTTTCCCAACTCCATTTTATCGAGCGACTGGAGAAACTGGCAGAAGTCGCCGTCATTCTTCTGTTGGGGTCCCTGCTACGCATTGAACCCGTTCTGCGCTTCATCGACGAAGCCCTTTTAGTGGCAGGAGCGCTAATTTTTGTCATCCGCCCCGTTGGTGCCTGGATTAGCACAATCGGGGAAAAGTACACCAGTCTAGTGCCTAAAGGTTCGAGACGAAATTTCCGCGAACGCTTTCGTCCTACCACTCGGTGGCTGTTAGGTTGGTTTGGGATTCGAGGAGTTGGCTCCTTGTATTACCTCACCTACGCTTTTGGTAAGGGCTTGGAAGGCGAAACAGGTGAAATGATTGGTTGGATTACTTACTTAACCGTGGTGATTTCTGTACTGGTGCATGGCATCAGCTCGACTCCGCTGATGAAGTGGCACGACCAGAGTATTAGCGACATCTTGGAAGACGAAGAAATGGCTTCCTCATCTTCCAGCAAATAAACAGGTGGTTCCCGTAGGCATGGTTCCTGTAGGCTATGTTACGGGAGCCTATTTGACTAGAGGATACATCCCACGCAGGTGATGCGATCGCAGGGGTGCGGTTACAGGTTGAATTGGCTTCTGGCAACCGTATCAATTCTGTGGAATGACTACTAAATCTATTGCGCCATCAAGTTCAAATCATAAGTTATGGCTAGCGGCAATCAAACCGCCTATGTATAGTGTTGCTGTCATGCCAGTTTGGATTGGCACTGCCATTGCCTTTGCCGAAACCAAAAGCATTCATACTGCTATATTTGCTACTTTTTTGCTGGCATCAATTTTCATTTTGGCCTGGATGAACCTGAGCAATGATGTTTTTGACTCAGAAACAGGGATTGATACCAATAAACATCATTCTTTGGTAAACCTAACGGGAAATAAAGCCTTAGTTTATTGGATAGGAAATTCCTTTTTAGCTCTAGGAATTTTAGGAATTCTAGCGATCGCCTGGTGGCAGCAAGACCTTACTATTTTGGCTATTGTGTTACTTGGTTGCGCCCTAGGGTATAGCTACCAAGGGCCACCATTCCGCTTGGGCTATCAGGGTGTTGGCGAAATTATCTGCTTTATCTGCTTCGGGCCGCTAGCCGTTTCCGCTGCTTACTACAGTCAAGCTCAAGCTTGGTCATCCACGAGCTTAGTAGCATCAATCATTATTGGTAGTACGACTAGCTTGATTTTGTTTTGCTCGCACTTTCATCAAGTGAAAGATGATTTGGCTGCGGGTAAGCGATCGCCCATTGTGCGTCTAGGTACTGCTAGCGCAGCGCAATTAATTCCTTGGTTTTGTGGCACCACTTACGCCCTAACCTTAGTATTTGTACTTTCAGGTCAGTTTCCTATCGAGACTTTGCTCATTTTTGCTAGTCTACCTTTTGCCATCAAATTGTCTCGACATGTACAGAGCTACCACAATCAACCAGAACAGGTAAGCAACTCCAAATTCATTGCTGTAGCTCTCCATTTTTGGAGCAGTTTGTTGTTGGGATTAGGATTTGTTTTATAGCGATCGCTAACTCAAAGGACGATGGTCACGCAAACTCAATCCTGTGTTTTAGAATTTCGTCCCTATCACCGCTCCTTTCGCCAACCATTACAGACAAGTCTCGGTTTATGGAGCTTACGAGAAGGAATTCTCCTGCGCTTGACTGACTCAACAGGCAAACTTGGCTTTGGAGAAATTGCACCAATCCCTTGGTTTGGCTCTGAAACATTTGAGCAAGCGCTAGCTTTTTGCCAGCAACTTCCTGCTGAAATTACTGCTGAGCAGATTGCTACAATTTCAGTCGCATTACCAGCTTGTCAGTTTGGTTTCGAGTCTGCCTGGTTAATGTTAAATAACACGGCTAAATTCAAAACTCAAAACTCAAAACTCAAAGTTTCCTATAGTGCGTTGCTTCCTACGGGTACAGATGCTTTGGAAGCTTGGCGATCGCTTTGGCACCAGGGGTTTCGCACTTTCAAATGGAAAATTGGAGTTGTTCCTTTATCCACGGAACTAGAGGCATTACAAGCTTTACGCCAAGTTCTGCCAACTGCTGCTAAGTTGCGACTTGATGCAAATGGGGGCTTAACCCAAGAAGCCGCGATCGCCTACTTGCAAGTTTGCGATGAATTGAGTATCGAATTTCTAGAGCAGCCGCTTCCAGTCAGCCAGTTTCAGACCATGTTGAAATTGAGCCAACAGCACTCCACTCCCTTAGCCTTAGACGAATCGGTTGCCACCTTAGCCCAGTTGCAAACTTGCTACGAACAAGGCTGGCGAGGCATTTTTGTGATTAAACCTGCGATCGCGGGGTTTCCTTCCCAACTGCGACAATTTTGTCAGACTCACTCAATTGATGCAGTTTTTTCCTCAGTCTTTGAAACAGCCATTGGCCGAACCACAGGTCTAAGCTTGGCAACAGAACTGACTCCGGGCGATCGCGCCGTTGGGTTTGGCATCAATCATTGGTTTAGCGATAGCTGGGAACAACTTTCGGATTTTGAGCAGCTATGGAACAGCCTTTAGCATCTGATCCTTTTTCAGAACCTTTTCTGCTTTTGGAACATTTACAAATGCGATCGCAAACTGACTGGTTAAGCGGTGTTGACCAGTCAAAATTCACTCATTTAGCTCAGCATTTATTTCAAGAACTAACTCAACTCATTCGCCAAGGAATTACTCCGAAAATCTTTTTAGCCGAGCGATCGCCAGAGCAATTTCTGGCAGGTTTCATCGCCGCTTGTGCCGCCCAATGCCCCGTGTTTTTGTGTAATCCTCATTGGGTACAGGCGGAGTGGCAGCAAGTCTTG
Source organism: Trichocoleus desertorum ATA4-8-CV12 (assembly GCA_019358975.1). Lineage (NCBI taxonomy): Bacteria > Bacillati > Cyanobacteriota > Cyanophyceae > Leptolyngbyales > Trichocoleusaceae > Trichocoleus > Trichocoleus desertorum. The sequence continues at coordinate 8,551 of JAHHIL010000010.1, read as the reverse complement.
GATTTGGTAACACCCGATCTAATCTGGGGCGATCGCGACTCTTTAGCTCTCCCCTCAAATATTTCTGGCCTTTCAGTATTAGAGGACTTTAAGCAAATTCCCCCCAAATTTGGGGGGCTAGGGGGGCCAAGTTTAGATCAGCAAGCTTGGATCATGATTCCCACAGGGGGTTCATCTGGAAGAATTCGCTTTGCTATCCACACTTGGTCAACGCTGATGGCCTCAGTGCGGGGATGTCAGCAATATTTTCAAGTAGAGCAAATTAACTCTTACTGTGTCTTGCCCATATACCATGTCAGCGGCCTGATGCAATTTTTGCGCTCTTTTGCGTCTGGTGGGCAATTGGTAGTACAGCGCTTCAAGCAATTGGAAGCAGGGAAATTCAGCTCTGTTGATCCAGCCCAGTTTTTCATTTCTTTGGTGCCGACTCAGCTACAGCGCCTTCTAGAACGGCAAGAATTAACGCCTTGGCTGGCTCAGTTTCACACGGTTCTACTAGGCGGGTCTCCTGCTTGGAGTGCTTTACTCGAAGCCGCTAGACGCGATCGCATTCGCTTGGCCCCCACTTACGGCATGACCGAAACCGCCTCCCAAATTGCCACGCTCCACCCAGAAGATTTTCTGGCGGGTTATCAGAATAGTGGGCGAGTGTTACCCCACGGCCAAATTACCATCCGCAGCGAGTTTGGGGAATTGTTAACACCCGGTCAAATCGGCCAAATTACCATCCAAGCCAAATCATTGACACTGGGCTACTACCCACAAGTATTTGAGCAAGCTCAGTTTCAATCAGATGACTTAGGTTATCTCGACGAGCAAGGCTATTTGCATGTAGTAGGTCGCAGTAGCCACAAGATTATCACGGGAGGCGAAAATGTTTTTCCTGTAGAAGTCGAAGCAGCTATCCGAGCCACCCGTTTAGTCATGGATGTCTGTGTGATTGGCATTTCAGATGCTCGCTGGGGACAAGTGGTGACTGCCCTTTATATCTCTCAAAATCAAACGGCTCAAACTGATTTAATTGCTCATTTACAGACTCGTTTAAGTAAATTTAAGCATCCTAAATATTGGATTCCAGTTGAACAGTTGCCCCGCAATTCTCAAGGCAAAATCAATTACGAGCAAGTCCACGCGATCGCCCTTAATTGGCTTCAGAATCACTCCACTGTTTAAGCCATTGCCGCATCATCTCTGGTAAATTCTCCCGCTTCCTAATCGCTGGATTAATGCAAACGTGACGAGTGTTGGCTTGGCTTAAAGGGCGATCGCTGAGGCCATCAGCAAAAACTTGGTAATCAATCCTAAATTCTTGGTTGGAAATCAAGGTTGGAGTGAGATGAACTAACTCTTGATCACCGCAAAACATGGGACGAAAAAAATCGACTTCCGCATGGACAATCGGGATGGCGATCGCAGCATTGCTGAAAAATTCTTTCAAGTTAATTCCTGATGCCACTAAAGAAGCTTCATAAGCTTCATGACACATCGCTAGTACATTTGCAAAGTAAACAACACCCGCTGCATCTGTGTCTTGGAAGCGAATGGTTCGAGGATAGATAAAAGGCATTGATTTTCTAGATCTAACTGCTCACAGATTTAGCCTGTGCGGTATGTTGCAGATAACCTGCTGCCACACAATCCGCCACAATTTGCTCAACTAAGGGCCACAACTCTGGCGCACCTTCCTGAACAGGCTGCATTCGTCGCAACACTTGCTCCGATGTAATGCCATGCTTTTGCCAAGAAGCACCCCCCGTTTGCTGATTATTCAAAATCGGTTGCAGGCGATCGAGCGCAGCGGCAAATTTGGCTTCTGGAGTAGCTTGAGCTTCAAACTCTTCCCAGAGCGATCGCAACTCAGCTCCTTGTTCTGGAGGTAACAACCCAAACAGGCGATCGGCAGCCGCTAGTTCCCGCTGTGCCTTGCTTTGATTGCCGCTGAGGTCGTAGCAGAATGTGTCACCCGCATCAATTTCTACTAAATCGTGAATCAACAGTAATTTGACTGCCTGTAATAGATCCACTTCCGCAGGAGCATACTCAGCTAGCACGATCGCCATCAAAGCAATATGCCACGAGTGTTCAGCACTATTTTCTTGCCGTGAAGCATCGGTGAGGAGCGTTTGCCGCAAAATCCGCTTCAGTTTGTCAATTTCGACAATAAAGGCAATTTGTTGAGCGAGTCGGTTGGATGGCACAGCAAGCCCTAATAAGTTCTAACCAGGTTTCTACCATGCCTTAGTTATTTAAACGCAAGATTCCAACAAAGCACCACGCTCCTGTAAGTCTTGGCGCTGCTCATCTGTCAAACCCACTCCTACACCCAGGCGACAACCTTCCACCTCAGCCCCCACCCAACTGGTTTTGTTAAGCGTTGCCCCTCGCAGGTCTGCCTGTCTGAGATCAGCGTCCTGCAATTGAGCACGGATCAGGTCAGCCTTCACCAAACTACTACCGTTGAGCTTCGCACATGTTAAGTTGGCTCGAATCAAATTCACCCCATCCAACGCTAAACCTGCTAGCTCCACACCACGCAAATCAGGAAACTTGACTCGACTGGGGTCAGCAAAAAAGCGCATTACACAAGCCACATTAGCTGCTGTGTTGGGCATCAGTAACATGAAATCAGCATAGCGAGCTAATCCTAACTGTTTCAGGATGTGCAGGCGATCGCTCGGTGCTTGTTCAAGAAAACGGCTAGAGAAGGCTGGCAAATCTGAGGTGAAAGCAGGCAGCATACAGTCCTAGAATTTCTCAAAACACACTCTCTTATGATTTCAGATTTCTCATTCGGTTTTTCGCACTGCGGCTAATCCGTACCAAGGCACATCAGGATATTCGTGATGCTCCCAGTGGTAGCCAAAGTGATAGCAGGTAAGAAATGACCACACACTCGAACAGTTGATGCTAGTTGCCCGATGCCGATTGGCATAACCTGCTGTGGGTCGTCGATGAGGCAGATAAATTCCGAAGTAAAAGAGTTGGCAAGAACTTAAAAGCAGAGGCAACAACCAAAACAACAATAGATTCGCCAGAGAAACCTGAAACCCAAACAGCAACGTGTAGAAAACAATGCTCATGCCAACTAGCAAGATCCAACTTTGCTTGCCTGATAAGTAGCTTTTCATAAAGTGGAAATACCAAGCCCAAATGGTCTGAGGCTCTTGGTCATAAAAGTCTGGATCTTTCTCGGTCGCTGGAGCACGATGGTGCAAGCGATGGTTTGCTAAAAGATCCTGATAAGGTAAGAGGGCATAAAGAGCTGAAGCAACGGTGCCAATCCCTTCGTTAATCTGGCGATTCTTAGAGATAGTTCCGTGCATAGCATCATGAGCTGTAATGAACAGACCAGTATGCAAAAAAGTTCTGATTAGAATTGCAGGAATTAAACCAAAAACTTGTAGACTAGAAACATCAATGGTGAAACACCAGACTAAGCTGCCTAACCATAGGCTAATAATAGTGGCGGCAACTAAAATTCCTACATAAGAGGTTAAAGGAATCGTAGGTGATTCCTTTAATTCAAAATTTAAATTTTGCATAATATTCAATTACAAACTTAAGCGATCGCTCCTAGCAATCTGAGTTTATTTAAATTTGATTTAGGACTACGAGCATCTAATAAAAAATACTCAGTGCCAAATTTTGTAGCAACTGGCTCAGGGGGCGTTGAGGTTATAGATTGACTTCATCAAAATCAGAGTCATCAACGCCCTGTGCAACCTAGGAAGTTAGAGCCAATTTTCTGGGGTATCTAAGCCCCACTCATGCTTGAGAAATTCTTGATACATCTTCTCTCGCATCATCATTTGCTCATACAAGCTAACTAGAAACTCCTGAGCTTGTTCACGGGACATGAGCTGAACTTGATCTGCAAAGCTTCTAAGACTAAATTCTTGTTCTAAAGAGAGTTGGGCGGGGGAATTCATGACGGGCTCCTTTGCCAAGTAAAGCTGAGAGAGTGAGAGTGGGAAAATTTGAGCCGATTTTGTAAACCTATGTAAACAAATATAACAAACTATTTAAGAAATGTTTTCTATCTTCTGTAGGGTTATCTCTATACAACTCCAGGTACAGACGTAAATTGTGCGTGCTAGATTGCTAGCGAGGTACAGAAACAACCTCTGGAGTTTCCTCTAGGGCTGGGTCCACGATTTGCAAGTGCTGTTCTAGGAGCGCTAGATTCCGGATGTTCGATTTATAAAAAGCGTCGAACAGATCGCCAATCAAAGGTACAGAACCCACTACGGCTTCTAAGCCGCTGTTGAAGACCATGCGATACAGCACAGGTGCAGGTAGCTTAAAGCGGGCCGCCAGAAAAATGATGTAAGCCGAGAAAGCGGTACTTACCACATCTCCTGCCCCAGGGATCAACCCAATAATCGGGTCTAAACCAATCCGAAAACCGATACCCGGAATCCGAATTGCGGTGTCCATTAAGCGACTGAGCTTACGGATGCGATTGAGAGTGAGGAGGCGTTCAGCGTTGTTCATACTCCTAATCGTCGCAAAAGAAATCGGCGATCGCTTGTATCAGGAGAGAGAATGCCGAGGGGGGCATTGACTCGTCCTCCTGACTGAGTTAGGGGCGGCTAGATATGCAATTGGATAGGCAGCTATAAAACGGCGATCGCTCTCCCCGCTTCAGTCCCAGCGCGAACTGTGAGACAATCACATCTGTGTCTGATCTCTTGCAATCTGGCGAAATTCTTTATAGTCCCGGTGGGCACTTCTGCTACCGGATTATTGGTCCTTGCTGTCGTTTGTTTGACCGCGAACAGTTGCCTTGGCCCTGTTGTCGTTTGGAGTGGCGGGGCAAGGAACCTAGTTGGCGGCGCATTGGCAAGCGCTTTGTGCCTGATCTTGCAACCCAAACCCATCCTTCTTATTCGGTAGAAATTTTAGGTCAAGGTTGTGGCAAAACAATCGAAATCACGCTCTACCCTGTCAAGCTTTCACCCGCCCAGCAAGAGTGGTGGTACAGCACTAATAAAAGCTCCCAAGCACAATATCCACTTGAGACTGCTGGCTCTAGCTTGGTGGCTCAATCAACCTCATTAAGTTCAGGAAGTTAAAAGAGAGGATTGAGCAGGTAGCGATCGCTCACTTGGGCAGCTACCGTTTCTAGCAAGTCGAGAGGCGCGGAGGAGACCAGCACAGAGGGGTAGACGGCACTCTCCCAGTCGGGATGAATCACTAAAGTGCAGTTGCCTTGAGGGATAGTGGGGTACTGTAATGCTGCCCGCACCACCGCAACATCATCTAAGCGCAGCCGACCCGCAGGCGATCGCAGAGGCCAACCCGTCACTGGATCAAAGAGTTCTACTAGATGCCCCAAAGGTTCTAGTTCCAGCGCGACTTGGTAACCAAACTGCAAAAATTGGCTCCGTCCTTGCTGCTTCTGCATTTCTGTTGCCAAGGTTCGGCTCAGCATCGCACCAGAACATTGTTGGAGCACCACCAAAATTGACACTACAGGCTGCGGCCAACTGGGAAGCAATTGGTCAGTATAAGTTTGCATAAACTGTGTAGGCGAATGAACTGAATATTGCATTCGCATGCTGTGGGAGTTATGTGAGGAGCGATCGCCCTTCCACTTTATAGCGCTTGCCAGCAAGGTTTTATACATAAAAAACCCCCAATTGCATAACAACTGGGGGGATAAGAGTTTAGATTGGGTGATGCACTGGCTTTGGCGTGATACATCACCTGTCAAGACTTGCCTGATGCAACCTTAGACGAGTTTGAGGTTGGGATACTCGGCGAGCATGTCATCTGTGGTCAGGGTGTCATCCTCGGCTTGAGGAGTCCACAGAATTTCTACTGCTAGTAGTTGTTCGCTAGGAATAGCTCCAATTTGACTGAGCGCCCGTCGCAACTCGTCACTGTTGTTAATCGCAGGGAATTGGAATTTACCCTGGGTGCCAACTAAGATCGTCACCACAATGTACTCGCTGGGGGCTTGGGTAGTATTGGTCAAAGCACCCCCCGCTTCAGCAACGGTCAAGGCAGAGTCATTAGCTGACTTTAGTTGCCGACGGGTGTTGAAGTTGGTTAGTGTCTCTTCACCGAACTTACTGCGCTCTGCTAAAGCTAACCGATTGAACTGAGATTCAGCCGCGCTCAGACGAGTTTGCTGGCTTTCTGACCCCGCGTAGACCCAATACTCTGGGTGACGCAGCAAGGCGAGAGAGGATTCTTGCAGAACTTGGGTCAAGCCGTCAGAAGAGCTAGTATCAGCAGCTTCAGCAATACGGTTCAGGTCAGCTTGCAGTGTCCGAGCTTCAGCTAGAAGACCCACTTGCAACTTAGCGACTGACACAGCAGGGTTGCTAGAGTAGGCGTCTAGGCCCTCACCATCTGTACCCGCACTGACTCGCCGGAAGGTGCTAACTAGAAAGTTGGCGATCGCAAAGAAGATCAAGATACCAAATAGGCCACCTAATCCACCCGTGCCGCCTAAAAACGGAATAAAAAAGAAAGGAGAAGGGGTATAGCCGCCACCGTAGCCGTATCCGCCGCGATAGCCACCAGGGCCAGGAGTATAGCTACGGGGGGCAGAGTAAGTGGGGCCACGACTCGGAGCCCTAAAAGAGCCACCACCAATGCGTCCACCGCTACGGGCTGCCAACGCACCATCGGCATTACTCAGTGCCAGGGTTAGCACTAAGCCAACCAGAAGCACAGATTTGAACAAGGGTTTGATTACAGAAAAAAGTTTATTACGCATAAGGCGTGCCTATCCAAGCTGATGAAAAAACAATCGGCTCCGGCTAATTCCAAACTTCAATCTAAAATTTCAATTCGGAATGTTTTTAACCAGTTCATGATACTGGTGGACAACCACCTGCCTGCAAGTTTTAGGACTCGGCTTGAGGCGGCTCACCCTTTGTCAAGAGCCGTAAACCTAGGGCACATCTATACTGTACCGTCTTACCCACGGGGTAGGGCATCAGTCTGGAGGGAGTTATCCGTACTAAAGTTGCCTAGGTATCGCCCCTAGGTAAAGCAGCGATCGCTAACCTCCACCCACAATGGTGACAATCTCCAAGCGATCGCCTTCTTGGACTTCGGTCGCAGACCAAAACTGCCGATGCAGAATCTCACCGTTATACTCGACAGCAATTAAACGGGGGTTGAGGCCGAGTTGTTCTAACAGATTCGGTAGAAGGATAGAGCGGGAACAAGTTTGGGGTTCACCGTTCACTTGCACAGTAATGGCATCAGACAAATTAGACAGACTAGACAAATCAGACATGAGGCTTGGCAATACGTTCTTCGTAGGCGCGAATCGTTTGAATTCGGTGGAGCTGAGAGATGAAATATTGCGTAATTAAGGTGGGCTGCTCGGCTTGCATAATGGCTCGTACCACGGCCACCCGCTCAGCACCAGCCGCTAGAACATCATGAATATTATTGGTATCAACGCCACCAATCACAAACCAAGGCACTGTGGCATGTTCTTTGGCATAACGCACATACTCCAGACCTGCGGCGGCTTTACCCGCTTTAGTTGGCGTTTCATAAACTGGCCCCACGCCAATATAGTCAGCCCCTTCTTGAATCGCCTGTCGCATTTCCTCTGGGTTCGTAGTGGAGCGACCAATCAACCGATGCGGGCCTAACAACTGTCTTGCTGTAGCGATCGCCATATCTTGCTGACCTAAATGCACACCATCAGCATCCACAGCCAGTGCTAAGTCCACACGGTCATTAACGATGAATAGAGCGTTGTAATCTTGGCAAATTTGCCGCAGTTTTTTGGCATTACTGAAGCGCACATTATCGTCTGCGGTTTTGTCGCGATACTGCACTAGAGACAACCCACCTTGCAGCGCCGCCTCCACCGTGGCAAATAAGTTTTCGGAGGGGGAAGTAACGAGGTAGAGGTGCGATCGCTCTAGGAGTTGCTGCCGTTGGGGCACCAGCAAACTACTTTCTAGGGTGTAGACGCGATAGCGCATTTGTTTGCAGGCCATCCCCATTTCCGGGGTGTAAATCTTGCCGTATTCTTCCAGCACCCGGAGGGCTTCTTCGACACGACACAAGTTAACCTGCAAAACTTGCTCAATGCTAGAGCGCTGCTCTTCTTGCGGGTGAGTGAGTTCTGTCCCTGGATCGCCTGGTGTATCACGGGCCGCTCGCAGTTCTGGATCATGCCAACGCGCCAATTCCTGCCGCATTTGTTTGCACTCGTCAGTCAGCGATGCACTGTTGAGGCCAAATCGACACCATTCTTCGACGATCCTTAAGCCTTCGCGAGCCCGATCCAGATTGGCATCTAGAATGCGGTAGAGTGCGGGCTGCACGAGTTTACTCCCGGTAGGTCTATCGCCCATTAGAACAACCCCATTCCCATTAATGTTTCATCGTAACGTCAGATTCCCCCTTCGTGACATACTCCCGACACTGACCGCTTAGGCAGTACAGCGCGGGCTTCTCTTCCGAACCGTTGGCGCAGCCTGTGCTTTGCACTTATTGGGTTGAGCGTTTTTGAGTAAGGCGATGTCCAACCCTACTTTTTTAATGAGAATTGCCGCATTCGTATCTC